>JBFXEP010000018.1:0-855 GCA_050179995.1 Hyphomicrobium sp. | reverse complement strand
GGCGAAAAATTTCCGAACGCCGGTCACTGACGCGTGCCTCATCTTGCGCAAAGCGCCGGCGCGCGAGCGGGCATGCCGGGTCATGCTTTGGTCCATTTTCGCCCCCATAGAGGCCCTTGATCAGCAAAGACAATACGCATGCGACGGAGGTCTGCGAACGATGCAGCAAATCGTTCACGTCCGGCTCTTGCTTGAAGTTGCCTGCTGTGGCGCGGCGCTGCTTTCCGCAGCGGAGACAGCAAAGGCCGCGGCCGAGGGCAGCGCCGCCTGCGCGGCGGCCAATCGCGGCGGGCTCGACATGCGCGCGACGGCCGGCGGATACGCCGCGCGCGAGGCCGCGCTCGATGAGGGCGAGACCCTGACGCTCAATGTCGCGAGCCAGGGACGCGCGGCGGTCACCGTCGCGGGCGCGAGCGCGGGCCCGGAGATGTTGCACTCGGGCCGCGCGTCGTCGGTCACCTTCGTCGCGCCGCGATCGGCAAGCTACCTTTTCCGCCTCGACGCGGATGCCGAGACGCCGGCCACGGTCGCCGTCACGTGCACCTCGCTCGACAAGGCCAACGCCGAACGCGCGCTCCTCGATCGGCGCAAAGCCTTCCTGGCGAGCCGCGATCCCGACCGCATTCGCATCGATCGCCCGCCGACCGAGGCCAAGGCCCTCGACTCGATGACGCGTTCCGAGGTCGACGGCGAGCTGCCGCGCGATATCACCGCCTCCGTCAGCATGTCCGAGCTTGCCGCCGCCATGAAGGTCGGCGCGAAGCACGATCCGGGCATTCTCGATTTCGGGTTCGAGGGCCGCTACACGAGCTACGACACCGTGGGACTCGACTCCCGCCAGGCCGACGGCAACTT
>JBFXEP010000017.1:0-18151 GCA_050179995.1 Hyphomicrobium sp. | reverse complement strand
AGCGTGGAGGAGGCGGAGGCGGAAACCGTCGCTGCTGCCTTGCCGCCCAAGGCCCGCCGTTCGCGCGGGGCGATGCAGGGTCTGTGCCCCTCGGCCGACGAGGGCGGCCCGGCCGGCTGACGCCGCCACTGCAGCCATCCCCCGAAAAGCAACGGCCGGAGCGTGGATAGCCACCCCGGCCTTTTCTGTGCCTGAAGTCTTGGGCGCTTGAAGCCAGCGACCTACTTGGTCGCCACCTTCTTCTCGACGGTCGACTTCTTGACCTCGCCGGCGGCAACGAGAGCCGAGATGCAGCCCTTGGAGAGGTTCTTGCCGACGGCGCGCATGCACTTGCGAACACCGGGGCTGTCCGGCTGATGCTGGCTGCAGTGAGCGTAGTAGTCCTGGGCGCAGGCCATCTTGACGGCGAGGCTCGTGGCGCCCGCTTCGTGAGAGGCCGCGAGCGTACCGACGGCGGCGACGGCGAAGAGAGCGGCGCGGGCTGCGAGGATGGTGCTGATCGGGGTCATGGGCTCTCTCCATCGTGCTGAAAGCGCGTCTTCGACGCGACGTTCGGGGTGATGGGAGAACTTTGTGCCGATCCGTCCGCGCCCGCTGTTCCTCGCGGAACGGGCTTGCGGGTTCGCCCGGAAAATTGCGCTAGCGGGCTGGCGCGGCGAGGCGCACGAGACCGGGCAGGCGGATCTTGAGGTCGGCGAGTTCGTCCGGGTCGAGCTTGAAGAACATGTTGCGGGCGATGCGGCGCTTGAGGCCCTCGTCGAGCGCGCGCGCCAGCAGCACCACCGGCACGTCGCCCGGCGGATAGAGCTGCGCTGGCCCCGCCACCGTGAAGTCGAGCACATGCTCGTAGAAGCTCCGCCACTTCGTCTGCGTGGCAACGAGAAGATGCTTCGCATCCATGGCGAGGCAGGCCGACACGCCGGCCCGGATCGCCGCCGCGTAGAGGCGGGCGCGATAGCGTGTGTTGGTGATGCTGGGGTCGATAGCGAGCCGCGACAGCTCGACCATGATGCCGTCGACGTGGGCCTTGAGAGCAGGCACCTCCGGATAGACTTTCTCGCACGGCAGCACCGGCCCGGACGCGCCCGGCACGTAGAAGCTGAGCCGCAGCGTGGCAATGCACGCCCCGCGCCGGAAGAGCCCCGCGATCAGCGTCGTCGGCAGCTCGTCGTAGGCGTCGGTGTAGATGCCGAACGGGGTGGGCGCGATGAGACCCGCGTGCGCATAGCCGCGATAGCGAAGCGCGAAGGCGTCACGCCGGTTGTCGGTCGCGGCGTACCAGACCGTCCGCACCACAGCGTCGGAGTGGTCCGCCTCGCGCGGGGCGGGCTGAAGCTTGGCGTGCGCTGTCAATGGACCACTCGGCTGGCTGGCGGATCGGAAACGCGGGGAACCCTTGGAGGATGACTCCCTCCGTCGGTGGGAATGCCTCGTGAGATAAACGAGTTCCCTGAACCGGCAAGGTGTCCGGGTTGAGACCGAATGTCACGCACCTGTCACGACAGAGGAGGTCCCGTACGCGGGGTGGAACGAGACCTCCTCCTCGAGAGCCGAGACACGAATGAGGGCCATTTGTCCCGGCGAAAGGAATGGTGAACGCCCGTAGCTAACGAAATCTGAAGGATAAAAATAAACCTCTGCCCAGGGAATAACGCGGCGTCGCTTGCGTTTTTATACCCCGTCGCAGGGCCGAGCGGGTGCCCGCGCGCCTCCGCCGTTCGCCTTCCGCACTTACCGAAAAGTATGGCCGGTTAACGCCGGCGCGTAGGTCCAGGAGGGAGCTCGGGGCCGCCTAGAGTGCTTCCGGAAAAGCATGTCCTCGGACTTGATCCGGGGATGGGAACCGGTCATGGCGAAGCCATGCGAGCAACCAAGTCCGATAAGAAGCACGACAAGACAAAGACGTAGAGGCTTTCCGCGATTCTATGGAAAGCGGAAAGACTCTAGCGCACGGGCGAATCGACCGCGCGCGCTGCCGCGCCGAACCCCGCGAGCGCCTTGAGCAGGTTGCGCCTCAGCTCATCCGGCGGATAGCCGTGCAGTGTGTGCCCATAGGCCAGCCGCAACCAGTGGCGCACGTCGCGCAGGCGGTAGACGGCCGAGGGGCTTGCGATAACGCGCTCCATCGCGTCGCATTCGGCGAGCCCCACGCGCAGCGCATGCGCGTTCTCGCCGATGGGCGTTGCCGCCACCCGGTCGAACAGGGCTTCGCACCGGAGCGTGATGTTGTCAGTCGGGAGCGTGTCGAGCATGGACGTGCCTCCGCTTGCGTGACACGGGCGAGAGTACCCCTATTCGCTTGGCGGGAGCCCGGCCAACGGACGCGATCCACAAGCAAGATGCACCCGCAGCGCTAGTCCGACGCTTGATTGGCGTGGGCTGAGGCCTGCACGCGCGCGATCTCCCGCTCGAGCCGGCCGAGCAGCGCCAGCCGCAGCATCCTGAGATCACCCCTGAGCGACCAGAGCGGATGAGAAAGGGTCTTGGGGATGTTGCGCTCGAACAGGACGTGCCCCGTCCAGGCCGCGCCGTAGCCGGTCACCAGCGCCGCTACCGCCCACCCCGGATGGCCGGTGGCGAGAAACACCAGCATGAACGCGAGCCCGGCCGCCGTACCCGCGACATGCAGCGCGCGCGAGCGCCGGTCGGAATGGGCGGCGAGGTAGTCCGGCCAGAACTCATCGAACGTCTGAGGATCTGTCATGGGCTCCGAGTATACGCTCATGCGGCACGGGGGCGAGGGTAGCATCGCGACGCATGCGCCTTCGCGCATTCAACCCGCGAGTCTCGCCTGCGTTCCCCTGCGCGCAGGGCTTGCACCCCACACCTTCGCCGAATGGATCGAATACGTACGATCGTGGCACAGGCACTTGTTAAGCCTGAGTTGCGGCAAAGAGCGAGACTATGGCGGACCGGCCTATTCCTGTATGCCGTGGCGGACGCAGTACCCCGCATTGACCACAGCCTCGAAAGGAGCCCGCCCATGAGCTTTGTCACCACGCAGGATGGCGTCGAGATCTTCTTCAAGGACTGGGGCCCGAAGAGCGCGCAGCCGCTCGTGTTCCATCACGGCTGGCCGCTCACCGCCGACGACTGGGACAACCAGTTGCTCTTCTTCCTCGCCAAGGGCTATCGCGTCATTGCCCACGACCGCCGCGGTCACGGCCGCTCGTCGCAGGTCTGGGACGGCCACGACATGGATCACTATGCGGCGGACACGACCGCCGTGGTTGAGCATCTCGACCTCAGGAACGCGGTCCACATCGGCCACTCGACCGGAGGCGGGCAGGTGGCCCACTACGTCGCCCGCTACGGACAGCCGCAGGGCCGCGTCGCCAAGGCGGTGCTGATGAGCGCCGTCCCGCCGCTCATGCTCAAGACCGCGTCCAATCCGGGCGGCCTTCCGATCGAGGTGTTCGACGGCCTCAGGAAAGCGCTCGCCGACAACCGCTCGCAGTTCTACTGGGATCTCCCCGCCGGACCGTTCTACGGCTTCAATCGCGAGGGCGCCAAGGTGTCCGAGCCGGTGATCAACAACTGGTGGCGCCAGGGCATGATGGGCGGCGCGAAGGCGCACTACGACGGCATCAAGGCCTTCTCCGAGACGGACTTCACCGACGACCTCAGGCTCATCGAGGTGCCGACCTTCGTCATGCACGGCGACGACGACCAGATCGTGCCCATCGGCGCCGCGGCGCTGCTGTCGAGCAAGCTCCTCAAGAACGGCACGCTCAAGGTCTACGAGAAATTCCCGCACGGCATGGCCACCACCCACGCCGACATCGTCAACGCCGACCTCCTCGCCTTCATCACGGGGTGAGGGGGACTCAGTGGTGGGCCCGCCAGGGCTCGAACCTGGAACCAGGCGGTTATGAGAAACGTGATTGCGGTCGCGGGTGCAGCTTTGGAAGGAGGATCGGTCATCACGGCCAACCTAAAATGTCTTCCCCTCACCCGAAGCCGGCCTCCTGTGAGCCTTCACCCGGCTGCAGCCTGCTCGTAGATGTCCTCCTCCTGGGCGTTGTGAATGCGAACAAGAGATTCGATGGATTCGATAACGCGCTGCGCGTCACGGATCAGATACCGGTCCGTTTCCTCTGTCTTCAGTCCGTCCGCAATCCGTCCGAGGAGCCGGGAGAGGTGGAGGATTTCCCGGTGCGCACGGCTCATGGCCGCGAGGCCGTGCCCACTCTGGAGAACTTTTGCCAGACGTGGGTAGACTCCGCTCTCATCGTGGCGCTCATGGACCACGATATCTCGGGCAACGAGCCGGCCGGCTTCAGCAATCAGGGCAACGGCTCTTTCCGGCGTTGTTTCGTCTAGGGCGTCGGCAATCTCGCGCAGACGATCGAGCACGAGCCCGACGTCTTGATGCTCCTTGTGCAATGCGCGGGCAACGGCGGGAGTTATGGTCGCGCGTTTCACTTTCCAGGGCGGGCCTAGAGCACGAAGGGCGTTGAGGATCACCGCAACGTCAATCGCCTCCTGCGTCAGCGCGCCGACTACGGGCTTCAGCCAACCGAATGCTGCGGCGATCATGGCCACTCCCGAGAGCGCCATTCCGACAGCGATACTCTGCAGGGCAATGGAGCGTGTGCGGCGAGCGATGACCACGGCATCCGACACGCGGTCGATCCGATCGACAAGAATGACCACGTCCGCGGCCTCCGATGAGGCGCTGGCGCCACCGGCACCCATCGCGATGCCGACGTCGGCTGCGGCAAGGGCTGGCGCATCGTTGATCCCATCTCCGACCATGACTGTGGGATGGAGCCTTTGCTCCACGACGACCGCCTCGACCTTGTCGGAAGGAACACGCTCGGCGAGCACAGCGTCGAGATCCAGCGCGGCCCCTATGGTCTCTGCCGCATCGGCCCGATCTCCCGTCACCATCACAATGCGGGAAACGCCGGCGGTGCGAAGCATCTGTATGGCGCGCGGCGTCTCGCGTCTCAACTCGTCCGCGAGCAGGATGGCGCCGGTCAGCCGCCCGTCGACTGAGACGAAGACGCTGAGGGCTGAGCGCCACGAGGCCCGCCTCAGCGCGCGCGCAGCCCAGGAGGTCGGCTGGCCCAGCCCGCTGACGAGCGCGTAGGAGCCGACCTTGATTCGCTTGCCACCGACGCTGCCTTCGAGGCCCGAGCCCATGGTTTCGCGAGCGTGCTCCGGTGGATCGAGCCCAAGCCCTCTTAGGCGCGCGGCCGCAACAACGGCAGCAGCAACGACGTGATGGGACGCCTGCTCAAGCGACGCCGCAAGCCTCAGAACGTTGTCGGCGTCTTCGCCGGGCGCCGTCTCGATCGCGACCAGACGGGCGCCGCCGACGGTCAACGTGCCTGTCTTGTCCAGCAGGATGGTATGCGTGCGGGCCAAAGCTTCGAGCGGACCGCTGCCCTTGATCAGAATACCCAGGCGGGCAGCCCGCGAAACGCCGGCGATGAACGCGACCGGCGCCGCAAGGATCAGGGGACAGGGCGTTGAGGCCACCAGCACTGCCAATCCGCGAATGGGGTCGCCGGACAGGATCCACGCCGCGCCGGCCAGGAGGAGCGTGACCGGCAGCAAAAGGAGAGCGTAGCGGTCGGCGAGGCGAATGAAGGGAGCCTTGGCTGTCTGGGCGGCGGTCACCATGCGCACGATGCCGGCATAGGTGCTTTCGCCGGCGCGGGCGGTGGCGCGCATTTCGAAGGTCTCGCCCGCATTGAGCGTGCCGCTGCGGGCAATCTCACCTTTGGTGCGCACTACGGGGATGGGCTCACCGCTCAAGGCCGACTCGTCCAGAATGGCTTGAGGGTCCACGATGGCCCCGTCAACCGGGATGACCTCTCCCGCCCGCACCAGGATTACGTCCCCGACCGCAACGTTCTCGATTGGGATATCTGCGACCGACGGGCCGTCCTTGCGGTGGGCAACGCGTGGGACGCGATCCACAAGGACTTTCAAGTCCCGCTCGGCACGGGCGACGGCAAAATCCTCGAGCAGATTGCCGCCCGCATACATGACGGCAACGACGGCACCCGCGAGGTTCTCCGCGAGCAGAAGAGCTGCGGTCATGGAGACGAACGCAACGGCGTCAACACCAAGCCTGCCGGCCAGGAGGTCGCGGACGATCGACAGGGCTAGGCCAATGACAACCGGGATCGTTCCCGCCGCCCAGATCCAGCCCGCCATGGAGTCGCGTCCCGCCAGCCAGGCGAGCATACCGAGGACCAGCCCCGCGAGGGCGATGGCGCTCAGCATCCTACGAATGGAGCGATAAGAAATCAGTTCCGCCATGCTATCGCCAGTGCTCGTTCGTCCAAGCTGGCAAGCCACACCTCGTACCGATGCCGCGCCTGCTATTCGGCCTCGACTTCTACGAGGCGCCGTTCAATCTCGGATACGGGGGCTTTAGAGAGGTCGAGAAGCAACTCCTGCTTCAGGCAACTCTTCACTGCGTCCGAAAGAATTGGGCGAAGATCCCCGATCATCTGCGGCGGCGCGATAATAATCAGTTCATCGAACGCCTTGGCGGCGAGCCCCCTATCGAGGGTGTGCGCGAGTTCTTTCGCGAAATCCCGCTTTTCGGCGCGATGGGGGTCCGATTTGGGGGTAATGGCATGCCGTCCAGGGCCCATCGAGTCGAACGTGCGAGGCAGGCTGTCGCGAACCGTATCGCTGGACTTCGGATTTGGGTGCTCGAAGTCCAGCCCGTCGACTTGGGCCAGATGTCCCTTTGGGCCAGTCTTAGCCAAAACGCGAGCGTGGCCAGCGTCAGCGACCATGACCCATATTGTCTTGCTTTTCATGTCACCTCCACTCTGTGAGGACCGAATGAATGCGCGCCGCAGTGGCGATGAACGGGCAGCGACCGTCTGTGCCGCGTCGGCGCAATGCCACGCGAAAATACACCGCTGGAGATCGGCGGCGTTGTTCTTGATCAGTAAACGGCTAAAAGACCCTTCTAAAACGCCTCGCTGACGAGCAGGCCGACGCTGCTGACGAGTCCGGCCACGGGGACCCATCGCGGAGCGACATAGGACCCGGGCGGAGCTGGAATGCCGCGCTGTTTGATTGCGATCAGCGCGGCGTTCACGAGCGCGAAGACGACGAGCGTCAGTCGCGACGTCATTTCCGCGAGCCCCTCTATGGGAAATGCCAGGGCAAGCGTCAGAATGACGGCCACCACCAATCCTGTAGCGACAAGCGGCGTACGGGAGACCTGACTTACCTGTGCGAGCTGCTGGGGGAGAAGTCCTCGGCGCGCGAGGCCATAGATCACCCGGGATGACATGACGATGTAGAAGACCACACCGTTCACTGTCGCCAGGATGGCGATGATACTGAAGGCAAGCGGCGGCGACCCTGTCAGCCGCTCGAACACGCGGCTGAGCGGAGCGCCGGCTTTGCCCAACTCGTCGTGGGGAATAACGTTCAACGCCACCCAGACGACGAGCACATAAAGCAGCGTGGAGAGAACAAGCGTAATGAGAATGGCGCGCGGAATGGTCCAGCCCGGAGACTTGACTTCCTCGGCAATGTTCGCAAGTCCCTCGAACCCGGTGAATGCGAAGAAGGCGATAAGCGAGGCGCCGAGCACGCCAGCCCAGGCCCCAGTGTCCTCCAATCCGGGCCACGCCTCGGGTAATCTAGATCCGAGATCGGGAACCGTCACGGCCGAGATGACGAGAATGATCACGAGGCCGCCAAGCTCGATCAGCGTCATGGCTCCAGCCAAGGCCACGGATTCGACAATGCCCCATGCCGCGACGGCTCCCATGGAGAGTATCACCAGAAGCACGATCAAATCGATCGGCATGTCCACGATGTCGCGTATATAGCCGGCGCTGCCGCGAGCGATCGCAGCCGCCGAGATAATGCCGATGGCGGCCACCATCAACCCAACAAAAAGCGCAAGTCGGTCGGACCCGAAGCCTTCCTTAACGTAGGCGGCTTCCCCCGCGCTTGTCGGCATGCGTGATGCGAGCTCTGCGAACGTCGCACCCGAGGGCGCCATGACCAGCGCGGCCAGGACGAACGAGAGGGGGGCGTGAAATCCGGCCCGCGCCGCCGCGGTGCCGACCAGGACATAGATTCCGGCCCCAATCGTCACGCCGAGCCCGTACAAAACGCTGAGCGGCAGCCCGAGCGACCGTTTGAGCGGAATGACCCGTGCGGCAGCCGCATCATTCATGGCTCGCTCTCCCCCTTGCCGCGCACATGCCGGCGAATTCTCACCCAGCACGATGATGAGACGGTCGAACGTCCGCTTGGCAAGAGCGGCGTCGAGCATGCCAGCCAACTCGTGCGCGACCTCCAAATCCCCCAAGATCGCGCCGAGTCGGGACTTGAGCACGATCAAATGCTTGCGGCATTTCGGCTCGCTCCTGACCATGCCACTGACACTCCTTTGCATTTCGGTCGGACTTTGATCTAGATCATTCGATACAAGGTGCACGCTCGCTATCTGTTGAAAGGTCGATCATGACCCGCGCGAGGGCTTCCTATGCAAACGTCCGAAGTCTCGAGAGTGCCGGTACGTGTGCCGGACCCGCATGAGCCGGCGCACCCCGCCGCACCTGAGCATCCCGCTCCGCATGAGACGACAATTTCCGCGCCTCCTGCCGAGCGGAACGCCATGTGCAAAGCGCCGGAAGCGTTTCCCTTCGAGCGTGATTCCTACGCCTCGACGGCTCTCGGCGACGTTGTCGATCGGTCGCTTCACGCCGCGGTCTCGCGGTTGACCGCTGGCCTCTCCCCGGCCGCGCTCGCGGAAGCCTATTTCGACTGGGCCACGCATCTGGCGAGTGCGCCTGGCAAGCAATCGCAGCTCCTCGACAAGGCGTTCCGCAAAGCTGTGCGGCTTGGGCACCATGCGTCCCGGCAGCTCGTCGCCCAAGGCGGTACGAGCGAGGAGCCCTGCATCGAGCCCTTGCCGCAGGACCGCCGCTTCGCGAGCGAAGCGTGGCAGAAGTGGCCTTACAGCTTTATCTATCAGAGCTTCCTGCTGCAGCAGCAATGGTGGCACAACGCCACCACCGGCGTGCGCGGCGTCACCGCCCAGCACGAGCGCGTGATCGAGTTTGCTTCGCGCCAGCTTCTCGACATGCTCTCGCCAGCCAACTTCATCCCCACGAATCCTGAGGTGCTGAACAAGACCGTCGACGAGGCCGGCATGAATCTGGTGCGCGGATACCAGAACTTTCTCGAGGATTGGCAGCGCTCGACCTCCGGCGCCAAGCCGGTCGGCTCCGAGAAGTTTGCGGTGGGCGGCAACATCGCCGTCTCGCCGGGCAAGGTGATCTATCGTAACCGACTGATCGAGCTCATCCAGTACGCGCCGACGACGGCCGAGGTGCGCCCGGAGCCGATCCTGGTCATCCCGGCGTGGATCATGAAGTACTATATCCTCGATCTCTCGCCTCACAATTCTTTGGTGCGCTATCTCACCAGTCAGGGTTTCACCGTGTTCATGGTCTCGTGGAAAAACCCCGATCCCGACGACCGCGACCTCGGCATGGAGGACTACCTGATGCTCGGTGTCATGGCGGCGTTCGATGCCATTGGCGCAGTCGTGCCGCAAAGGAAAGTTCATGCGGTGGGATATTGCCTTGGCGGCACGCTGCTTTCGATCGCGGCTGCGGCCATGGCTCGTGACGGCGACGAGCGGCTCAGGAGCATGACGCTGCTCGCAGCGCAGACTGACTTTACTGAGGCTGGAGAGCTCATGCTTTTCATCAATGAGAGCCAGCTTTCGTTTCTCGAGGACACGATGTGGGAGCAGGGCTTCCTCGACACGCGGCAGATGGCGGGCGCGTTCCAGCTCCTGCGCTCGAACGATCTCATTTGGTCGCGCATGGTGCACGACTACCTCATGGGTGAGCGCGAGCCGATGAGTGATCTCATGGCATGGAACGCCGACGCCACCCGTATGCCTTACAGGATGCACTCCGAATATCTGCGTCGGCTGTTCCTCGAAAACGATCTTGCCGAAGGCCGCTTCGGCGCGGGCAGCAGGCCTGTCGTGCTGACCGATATCCGCGTGCCCATTTTCGCCGTCGGCACGGTGCGCGATCACGTCGCTCCATGGCGCTCCGTGTTCAAGATCCACCTCCTGACCGATACCGAGGTGACGTTCCTGTTGACCTCCGGCGGTCACAACGCGGGCATCGTCTCGGAGCCCGGACACAACGGTCGCAGCTATCAGGTGGCGACGAAATCCGCCGACGAGCGCTATGCCGACCCCGACACCTGGACCGGCCGCGTGCCAACCCGAGCAGGATCCTGGTGGCCGGAGCTCGCCCAATGGCTGGCGGCTCGGTCTGGCGCGCCGGTTGCGCCCCCACCGATGGGAGCGGCCGCCTCAGGCTACGCGCCTCTCGCCGACGCGCCCGGCAGCTACGTGCGTCAGGAGTAGGCGCCGATGCCGTCGCGCAGGGTCGTTCTCCTCGCTGTCGGAGCAGCGGCGCTCGTCGCGGCCGCGGCCATGATCTGGATCTTGCGCGCGCCCAGCGACCCGCCCGAGGGATTTGCCAAGACCAACGGCCGGATCGAAGCCGAGCGCGTCGACATCGCGACGAAGTTTGTTGGCCGCATCAAGACTGTGAGGGTCAAGGAAGGCGACCTCGTCAAGGCCGGCGATGTGCTTGCCCAACTCGACACAGCCGAGCTCGAGGCTCAGCTCAAGGAGGCTGAAGCGTCGAAAGTGCAGGCCGTGCAGCAGCTCGATCAGGCCCGTGCCCTGGTTGCGCAGCGCAATAGCGAGCTCACCCTGGCCTCGCTCCAGCTCAACCGTTCGCTCGACCTGGTGGCCAAGGGCATTACCTCCCAGGAGATTGTCGACCAGCGCCAGTCGGCCAAGCGCACGGCGGAGGCCGCGGTCAATGCCGCGACCGCCGAGGTTGCCGTCGCCAAGGCGGCCATCGAGGCCGCCGCAGCGCGCATCAACCGTCTCAACGTCGACATCGAGGACCACACGCTCAAGGCGCCGCGCAGCGGACGCATCGAATATCGGCTCGCACTCCCGGGCGAGGTGCTGGCGGCTGGCGGGCGCGTGCTGACGCTGCTCGATCTCACGGACGTCTACATGACGGTGTTCTTCCCGACCAGCGAGGCCGGCAGGCTCAGGATCGGAGGCGAGGCGCGCGTGATCTTCGACGCCGCACCCAAATATGTCGTTCCCGCCACGGTGACGTTCGTCGCCTCGGAAGCACAGTTCACCCCCAAGTACGTCGAGACGAAGGTCGAGCGCGAGAAGCTCATGTTCCGCGTCAAGCTCTCTCTGCCGCCCGAGATACTCGAGACCTACGCGAGCGTGGTGAAGACGGGCGTGCCTGGCGTCGCCTACGTCAAACTGAGCGAGGATGGCGAATGGCCACAGCGCCTCTCCGTCAAGCTGCCTCAGTGACCAGTGCGGCAGCCTCGCTCGTCTCGGTGACGCACCGTTATGGAGATCGGACGGCGTTGTCCGATGTCTCGCTCGAGATCCCGGCCGCCTGCACGACAGGCATCGTCGGTCCCGACGGCGTGGGCAAGTCGACGCTGCTGGCGCTGGTGGCGGGCGTGCGACGCATCCAAATCGGCAGCGTCGTGGCGCTCGGCGACGATATGCGCTCGGCCAAGCATCGCCGCTCCGTCTATTCCCGGATTGCCTATATGCCGCAGGGACTCGGGCGCAATCTCTACCCGACGCTGTCGGTCGCCGAGAACATCGACTTCTTCGGCCGGCTGTTCGGCCAGGACGAGACAGAGCGGCGCTGGCGCATCGACGAGCTGACGCGCAGCACGGGGCTCGATCCATTCCTCGACAGGCCCGCCGGCAAGCTCTCCGGTGGCATGAAGCAGAAACTCTCGCTTTGCTGTGCGCTCATCCACGATCCCGACCTCCTGATCCTCGACGAGCCGACGACGGGGGTCGATCCGCTGTCTCGGCGCCAGTTCTGGGAGCTGATCGGACGCATTCGGTCGCGCAACCCTTCGATCAGCGTCGTCACCGCGACGGCCTACATGGAGGAGGCGGCGGAGTTCGAGCATCTCGTCGCCATGGACGGCGGACGTGTCCTGGCGACCGGCCCCTCCCTTGACCTTATCCAGCGGACGGGTTCCACCTCGCTTGAGGACGCATTCATCGCATTGCTGCCTGAGGAACGGCGGCGCGGCAGGAAACCCCTCGTCGTTCCTCCGCTCCGGCCGCGCGTGGCGGAAGCCGCCATCGAGGCCGACAATCTGATCATGACGTTCGGCGATTTCGTCGCTGTGGACGACGTCTCCCTCCGCATTCCGCGCGGCGAGATCTTCGGCTTCCTGGGCTCGAACGGGTGCGGCAAGACCACGACCATGAAGATCCTGACTGGGCTCCTGCAGCAGACCTCCGGCACGGCCAGGCTCTTCGGTCAGCCGACCAAGGCCACCGATATCGAGACGCGGACGCGCGTCGGCTACATGTCCCAATCGTTCTCGCTCTACACCGAGCTTACGGTGCGCCAGAACCTGCTGCTTCACGCCCGCCTGTTCCACATCCCACCCGACCAGATCTCGTCCCGGATCGCGGCCGTGCTTGCGCGTTTCGGTCTCAATGCTGCGGCCGACTCCTATCCCGAGTCCCTGCCGCTTGGAGTTCGCCAGCGACTGCAACTCGCGACGGCTGTCCTGCATCGCCCCGAAGTTCTGATCCTCGACGAGCCGACCTCCGGCGTCGACCCGATCGCGCGCGATCAGTTCTGGGAGCAGCTTGTCCGCCTTTCCCGCGAGGACAACGTCACGATCTTCCTTTCGACCCACTTCGTGAACGAGGCCGAGCGCTGCGACCGCGTTTCGCTGATGCATGCGGGACGCATCCTGGCGATGGACACGCCGGCTCGCATCGTGGCCGCCGAGGGAGCGCCGTCCTTGGAAGCGGCGTTCATCGATCTGCTCGAGAAGGCTCAATCCGGGCATGGCGCGGGAGATGACGGAGCGTTACCTCCGATGGAAGCCGCGCCGGAGGCAGCTCCCCCCCTCCCTCGGACTGCGGAATGGAGCCGGAGTCGCGAGCTCGGCAAGCTCTGGGCCTTCGCGCGCCGCGAATCGCTGGAGCTGATACGGGATCCGATCCGCATCGCTTTTGCCGTGGTCGGGCCGCTCATTCTCGCCGTGGCGATGGCCTTCGGAATTTCCTTCGATATCGAGAACGTGGCCTACGCAGTGCTCGACGGCGATCAGTCGGCGGAAAGCCGGACCTTTCTCGAAGCCTTCGCCAGCTCGCGATACTTCGAGACGCATCCGCCGCTCACAAGCCCGAGCGAAATCGACCGGCGCCTGGAGGCGGGTGAGATCCGCGTCGCCATCATGGTGCCGCCGGACTTCGGCCGCGATCTTCTCCGCGGGCGAACGCCCGAAGTGGGCGTGGTGCTGGACGGCGCGAATACCTTCCGCGCCGAGACGACGCGCGGCTATGTGCAAGGCGTGCTTGCGTCCTACATTCGCGATCTCGCACGCCGTGAAGGGCTAGAGCTGGCCGTATCGTCGCCGATGAGTATCGAGACGCGCTTCCGCTACAACCAAGCCTTCCTGAGTCGCCAGGCCATTTCTCCTGGCGTGCTGATGATGATGCTCATCTTGTTCTCGACGATGCTGACCGCCCTTGGAATTGTGCGTGAAAAAGAGCTCGGCTCGATCACCAACCTCTACGCAGCGCCCGTCTCTACGCTCGCGTTCCTGCTCGGTAAGCAGCTTCCCTACGTCGGCCTCGGTCTCGTAAGCTTCTCTTCACTCGTTCTTTTGATCACGGTCGGCTTCGATGTGCCGCTGCGCGGCAGCTTTCTTGCTCTTGCCCTCGGCGCGCTCATCTACTGCTGTGCGGCTACGGCGTTCGGACTCGTGGTGTCGAGCTTCGTGCGCTCGCAGATCGCGGCCATCTTCGGATCGGCGATCATCGTCTCCATTCCGACCATCAACTTCTCGGGGATGATGTATCCGGTCTCCACGCTCGAGGGCGGGGCACGTGTTGTCGGGCATCTGTTTCCGGCGCTCTATTTCCAGCGCATCAGCACGGGCGTTTTCAACAAGGGCCAGGACCTCGCCGCTCTGTATCTGAATCATCTTGTGCTCGCCGTCTTCTGCCTCGCGTTCTGGGCGCTCGCCGTGCTTCTCCTGCAGCGGCAGGAGACGTGACATGAGGCGCGCTCTGGACAACATCCTGCGGCTTGGCGTGAAAGAGCTCTACAGCCTTCGCAATGATCCCGTGATGGTATTCCTGATCCTCTATACATTCACTGTCGCCATATACACGGTGGCGAACGGCGTCAAGACCGAGGTCCAAAACGCGTCGGTTGGCATCGTCGACGAGGACCAGTCGAGCTTGTCGCGAGCATTCGCGGCCGCCCTGCTCAAGCCGTACTTCAAGGAACCGCAGGCTCTCCCGCTGGCCGGGATCGACGCGGCACTCGACAGTGGCAGCCAGTCGTTCGTCATCGACATTCCGCCGAGGTTCGAAGCCGACATCCTTTCCGGCCGCACCCCGACGCTGCAGATCAGCGTCGATGCGACTTCCATGACGCTGGCCGGCAATGGCACGGCCTACATTCAGAGCATCGTGGCAGTGGAGCTCGACCGCTTCCTGCAGCAGCAGGGCGCCGTGGCGTCCCCGGTCAATCTTGCCATTCGCGCGCGCTTCAATCCGAACCTCGAGTCGAGCTGGTTCACCGCCATCATGCAGATCATCAACAACGTGACGATGCTGTCGATGATTCTCGCCGGCGCGGCGGTTATCCGCGAGCGGGAGCACGGCACGATCGAGCATCTGCTCGTGATGCCCGTGACACCGATCGAGATCATGCTGGCGAAGGTGTGGGCGAACGGGATCGTCATCCTTGCCGCCGTCCTCGTATCTTTGGTCGTGGTCGTTGAGGGCGTTCTCGGTGTCGAGATCTCGGGCTCGTATGCCCTGTTCGCCCTCGGCACGGCGCTGTTCCTTTTCGCGATGACGAGCCTCGGCATCACACTCGCAACCATTGCGCGCTCGATGCCGCAGTTCGGGTTGCTCGCGATCCCATTCTTCGTCGTCATGAACATGCTGTCGGGAGGCGTGACTCCGCTCGAGGCCATGCCGGCATCGCTGAGGACGATCATGTTTGCGGCACCGTCGACCCACTACACGGCATTCGCGCAGGCCGTCCTGATGCGGGGCGCCGGCCTTGGCATCGTGTGGCCGCAGCTCCTCGCGACCGGAGCCATCGGCACCGCGCTTCTCGGGTATGCGCTGGTGAGGTTCCGTGCCGCCGTGGCGGCCGCGCGTTAGATCCAGGCCGGATACAACAACAGTCCCGAAGCGGGAACTTCGGGACTGTGACTGCTACCGGACCGAGGGGGAGACGTCCGGTCGAGCGGCTCGGAGGCTTCGGAGGGAAGGGAGCCGCGATCAAAATAAAACGCAAGGCTGCCGAGTCATCCCTGATCTCAATCAAGCGTTTTGAACCATCCCGCATGCCGTGGGAGGTCCTTGCTGCCGCTGCTACGTCTCTACGTGCGAAAGCGCCTGCGCAAGGACCGCGGCGGGCGTACCGGCCGCGTCGATGCGTTGCCAGGTCATCTCGCCGAGATCAGAGCCGAGTTGCGAGCGGACGACCGCTGCGTCGGCGTCGGAGGCATCGCCGCGGCGCGCTTCCACACGGGCAATGAGGTCCGCAGCCGGGGCCTCCAGCCATAGCCCCAAGAACGCGCAGCCGGCCCTTTCGGCGACGGCAGCGATGGCCATGCGTTCTTCGCGGGCGGCAAACACTGCATCGACGATCACGCTGTGACCGCTCGCAAGCACGCGTTCAGCTTTGTCGTAGAGCAGCCGGTACACCTGCTCCGTCACCTCGCCCCCGTACTGCGCAGCCCCAAGGCGCGAGGTTTCTGCCACGCCGAACAGACGTTTGCGCTCCACGTCGCTCCGCAGGTGAATGGCGCCGGGAGCAGCGCCGAGGTAAGGGGCCAGTGACGCCGCAAGCGTCGATTTGCCGGTGCCCGACAGCCCGCCTACGGCCGTCAGGGCAGGTTTAGGCGGGTCGAGATACCGGTTCGCGCTCTCCATCAGACGCGCCACGGAGGGCGCTTCCCGGTTCGCCGAGCTGCCGGCCATCTGCCGCGCCCGCTCGATGGCGACGACGGTCCGGACGGCGACGCGGCAGGCGAGAAACAGCGACAGGCAGCCGAGGCCTTCGATCTCGTGTCCGACAGGCGCGGCAAGGCAGTAGTCGTTGAGCACGACGTTGGCCGCGGGCCGGTCGCCGTGCTGCTCGAGGTCCATGAGCAGGAAGGCAAGATCATAGAGGACGTCGATTGTGGCCAGCGCCTCGTTGAACTCCAGCGCGTCGAACGCCACGGGCTGGCCGTGGTCGAGCACGATGTTGCCGAGGTGCAGATCGCCGTGGCAGCGGCGGACGGCGCCGCTGGCGGCGCGCTGCCCAAGCAGCGCTGCGATGCGGTCGAGCGCCGCTTCCGCGCGCTCCCGGAACGCGGCCGCGACGTCGGCGCTGACAAGCTCCTTGGCCGTATCCAGCTCGTCGACAAGCCCCCGAACGACCGCACGCATGCCGCCGGCGTCGCTCACGGCAATGATGGGGCACGCCCGATGATAGCGCACCACCATCGCGGCGATGGACCGCGACAGAGCGGGCGCGAGCGGTCCTTGTCTCGCGACATGCGCGAGGAGGTGGTCTTGATCGAACCGGCGCATGCGCACGGCCCAGTCGACCACCTCGCCGTCGCCGGCAATTGCCAGTTCGCCATTCTTTTCGCGCGTGATCGGGGTCAACCCGAGATAGATGCCTGGTGCGTACCGTCGGTTGAGCTCCATTTCACGGGAGCATGCGGCGCGGCGCGCTTCGAGCGTCGTGAAGTCCAGGAACGGCAGACGTACGCGCTTTTTCACCTTCAGTGCCTCATTGCCGGCCAGAAACACCCGCGCGCAATGTGTTTCGATAAGAGCGACGCTCTCCGGCGACGAGGCATACGCCTGTGGATTGGCGAGGAGCATCACGACCTCGGCTTCTGTCGTTTCCATTTGTCGCTGCGATCTTTGATAAGAAGACTTCCTCGTGCAGCTACCGATCTTCCAACCATCTTCGTGCGCGCGAGACCACGATGCCTTGATCGAACGCATCAGGATAACCGCGATCTTGTCTGCAACTGGATCTTGCGATGAAGGGCATTGTGCCGGCGAAGGACCAATTTGAGACCTCGGCACTCGAAAACGAGGAGCCTCAAAGGCGATTGTCCGGAAATCACGCCTCGCGCCAAGGTAGAAGCACGACCTTACTACCGAGGCACGCCGTACCGCACCGCGCAACGGCAACAAAGTTCGATGCCTTCGTCACCAGCCTGAAGCAGACGAGCGCGGCGATCCCGGCCGCCGACGCACCCGTTGTTTAGATCCGCACACACGAGGCGGGCATGAAGGTGATTTTGGTGGGCCCGCCAGGACTCGAACCTGGAACCAGGCGGTTATGAGCCGCCAGCTCTAACCATTGAGCTACGGGCCCCCGGCCGGTCGCGGGGCTGCCGGCCTAAGCCGCGGAAAGCGCGGGGATGAGCGCACCTCTATAGCAGAGTTCGCGCGCAAGGCCAGCGCTAGACCATGATCGCTTCGGACCCCGAACGCGCTCGAGGCGCCCCCGCTCCCGGTGGTTCCCGGCCTTCTTTCCTCCGCGAACCTGTCCTATGCCGGGCCACCAACCCGGAGGACTTCATGCGACCCCTGCCGACACCCTCGCGCGCCGCGCTTCTCGCCCTCGCGTCCCTCTGCCTTGCCATCTCGACCCCGCTCCGCGCCGAGGAGAAGCTCATGGACCGCCTGATCACCGTCTCCGCCACGGGCTACGCCTACGCCGAGCCCGACCGCGCGCGCCTCGAGACGGGTGTCGAAGCCGAGGCCGACACTGCCGAGAAGGCGCTCGCGGCCAACACCGAGCTCATGGCGAAGGTGATCGCCGGACTCAAGGAGGCGGGCGTCGACGCCAAGGACATTCAGACCAGCAACATCAGCGTCGCGCCGCGCTACACCAATCCGAAGGACAATGCGCCGGCCGTCATCGACGGCTATCGTGTGTCGAACCTGGTCACCATCGTCGCGCGCGACCTGAGGAGCCTCGGCGCGCTGCTCGACAAGCTGGTGTCGCTCGGCGTCAACCAGGTGCACGGCCTCACCTTC
>JBFXEP010000016.1:0-18297 GCA_050179995.1 Hyphomicrobium sp. | reverse complement strand
TGGCGACGACGTTCTTCATGTCCCACGGGGCGAGGAACTGCCCCTTCTTGATCTTGACGACGCGGCCGGTCTCGGCGGCGGCGATGAGGAGGTCGGTCTGGCGGCAGAGGAAGGCCGGGATCTGCAGTACGTCGGCGACGGGCGCGACGGCCGCGCACTGCTCTTTCTCGTGCACGTCGGTGACGATCGGCAGCCCGATCCTCTCGCGGATCTCGGCGAACACCTCGATCGCGGCGGCGAGGCCGATGCCGCGCTTGCCGCCGAGGGAGGTGCGGTTCGCCTTGTCGAACGACGACTTGTAGACGAGCCCAAGGCCGAGACGGCCCGCGATCTCCTTCAGCGCACCCGCCATCTCGAGGGCATGGGCGCGGCTTTCCATCTGGCAGGGGCCGGCGAAGACGACGATGGGCGCGTCGCTGGCAACCGTCAGCGCACCGATGGCAACGCGCGGGTTGGGCCGGGACAGGGGATCGAAATGAGTCATGGGCCGGTTATAGTGGGTCCGTGCCCCGGGGGCGAGCGTCCTGACGCCGCCGGGGCTGCAAACCCTGGCACCCGGCGCAGAGCGTCTGCTGCCAAAAAAGCATGGGACGTGCGAGGGGTTGTGCCACGCACGTCCCGTCGCGTCGTGCCTCCCTACCGTGTGTGCCGGGTCAGGATGCAGCGGCCTGCACGACGCGCGCCGTAAACTTGCCGTTCGTACCCTTGGCGCGCACCTTGACCAGACGGCCCTTCCACTGCTTCTCGCGCAGCCTCTTGACCATGGCGTTCAGCATGCGCGTGTCGCCGACAGCGTCGACGATCCAGACGATGTTGCCGCTCTTCCATTCCGACGGCTGAAGCCTGGTGGGCTCGCCGCTCGAGAGACGGCGGTCGACGGCGTCGGACACGCTGGCCCAGAGCACGGCGGCGACAGGGGTGGCGAGGCCGTTCTTCTCATGGGTCGCCTCGGCGAGGACGAACTGGCCGCTCATCACGGCAGGGGACACCACCTGCTCGATGTCGGACAGCGCGCGCGCGCGATGCGATTTCGAGCGGCAGAACACGGCCACCACGGAGCCGAACGCCTGCAAGAGACCACGGGAATAGGCCTTCCCGGCTTTCTTGGCCTGGGCGTCCGCGGCACCTGCCTTCGGGATCGCCGGGGGTGTGGCGCTGGCCGGAGTGGAGGACGCCGGAGTGCCGGCGCCGGCGCTCGCCGATGTCGTCTCTTTGTCCCCTTGAGTCTCAGCGTTTTTCTTTGATCTGAAGAACATTACTCAATACTCCCTTTGGGCTTTCAGAAATTGCTCGCATCGGTCAGGGCGCGACCGAGCCGAAGTGGAATGTAGATCTGCTCCATGGCCTTGCCGCTGCGCTTGGCCTTGACGCGAACGGCGAAAGGAAGTGCTGCGCGGTTCAGCCAACTGTCCTGCCACATGGCAGGCCCGCCGTTGGGCGCCAATCCGAAGTAGCCGATCTCGAAGTGCGAGAGCGCCGTGCCGAGATCGCGCTCGCTTGCCGCTCGCGCCACATCGCGCCGATTGGGAAGATAGGGCGTCATGCGGAGCTCAAGTCCTGCCCGGTGCGAGCCGAGGCGGCCGAACTCCACGACGTACAATCCACCCGATGCCTCGGCCGATCCTTCGACGGCGGACAGGAACGTCACGCGGTCCGGCTCGCCCCTGAAATGGATGCTCGCCTCATTGCCGAGGCGCTTCTCATAAAGGGGCTGAGCATCGGCGAGACGCTGCTCCACATAGCGCAAGGACGCCGCGACGCTCGTGTGGTCGCCCTGGCTTTGGATCATCTTCAACGTACGCCGCGACGCATTGAGCGCGTTCGTGGTGAGCGCCACGATGATGGCCATGAGCGCGAGGGCTACCACGGCCTCGACCATGCCGAAGCCGGCGTCGGGTGATGGGGTCGCGTTCCTGTCAGGGCTCATTGAGCTCACCGTCCAGCTTCAATGTCGTCAGGCGCCGCGCGGGGCGGCCTTCGGCGCGCGTCTCGATCTCCACCCAGTACGCACGCGCGCGGCCGAACTCGCCGGCGGCGTCGGACGGCGTTGCGTAGGGGGTGACGATCAAGGTCCAGTCGATGTTGCCGGTCTTGCCGGTGTGCTCACCTTCCACGAGCGGCGTTTCGAGGCCGGCTTTGGCAAGCTCCTCCATCGCCACCTCGAGCATGTTGGCCTCGACATTGCTCACACGCAGGCCGCGCGTACCGAGGGCGAGGCCGCGATAGGCAAAAGCCATGAGCAATGCGCTGATGACGAGGGCGACGAGCACCTCGATAAGGCTGTAGCCGGCGTCGCTGGTGCTCATCTCCTCACCCCAAACCGTCTGACACGGACCGCGCCCGTCAACCAGTCGACGGCGATCGACGCCGCGGACCGGGCATTGCGGAGCACGATGGTACCGCCCGTCGCCGTGCCGTCCGGCCTGAAGCGCACGCGGACGCGTACGCCGGACGCTTCGGGTGCAAAGCCCAGCGTGCGCATGGCGATGCCGCTCCCGATCCGCCGCATCGCCGCGTGCTGATGGGCCATGTAGCCGGCGAGCCGCGGCTCGAGGACGACATCGCTCGGCGTCGAGCGCGCTATACTGTCGGCCCTCGCCTTGACGAGGAGGGCGGCGAGGGCATGGGCCGCCGCGTCGACCCTGATTGCGTCGCGGGTCGCCAAGGCGCGCGGGGCCACGATCATGGCGGAAGCTGCCAGCACGGCGAGCATCACCAAAAGCTCGAAGACCGTGAACCCGGCATTCGCCGCGTCGGGTCGGGTGGGCTGCCGCTTCATTGCAGCACCAGTGCGTTCATGGAAAGCACGGCGCTCATGACCGATACCACCAGGACCCCGACGATGCCGCCGATGACGAGCGTCAGCACGGGGGTCGCCATTGCCGTCAGGCGCTCGAGGCGTCTCTGGAAGGCGGCTTCGTAGATCTCGGCCGCGCGCTCGGTGAGCTTGCCGAGCTGGCCGGTCTGCTCACCCACCGACATCAGGCGTAGAAGCAGGGGCGGCAGGCGGTTGGAATGCGCGAGCGCGGCTGCGAGCGGCTCGCCCTCCTTTACGCGGCGCCCGGCGTCGGCGATGGAGGTGCGAAACACGTTGCTCGACAGCGCGCTGCCGGAGATGCGCAAGGCATCCAGCATCGATACGCCGTTGGCGAGCAGCATGGAGAGAGCGCGCGCGAAGCGGCCCGCCTCGCGCTCGACGACGAGCGGTCCGACAATCGGCATGCGCTGAGCCGCGGCGTCGACGTACCGCTGGGCATTGCCGTTGGTTGCATAGACGCCTGCGGCGGCGAGGCTGAGGGCTGCGATCACGCCCCAGGTCGTGGGCTCGATCGAGGCGAGCGTCGCGAGGGCCTTGATGACGAACGGCGGCTCGGCGCCGGCATCGGAGAAGATCGGCAGCACCGCCGGGACGAGCACGAGCGCCAGCACGCCGATGACGACAATGGCGGCAACGAGAATGAGCGCCGGGTAGGCAAGCGAGGAGAGGATGCGGGCGCGGCTCTCGGCGCTGCGCTCGAGATAGGTCGCGAGCTGATCCAGCACCGCCGGCAACGCGCCACTCGCCTCGCCAGCGGCGACGAGGCGGGCGTAGAACTCCGGGAACATGCGGTTGGCGGCGATGGCGGCGGAGAGCTGCTCGCCTTCCGTGACACGGCGCAGAAGCTCGCGCGTCGCCTGGCGCAGGCGGGATTGAATCTGAGGCTGCATCGACAGAATGCGCAGCGTCTCGTCGACCGGAAGCGACGCGCCGATGAGGCTCGAGAGCTCCCGCGTGAACATCGCAAGCTGGCGCGGCGAGAGCCTGTCGCGGCCAATCTCGCGCTGCCACCAGGGCAGCGACGCGCCGGATGTGTCCTCGCCGAGATGCACCACGGTCTGCGCGCGGCGCGACAGGGTCTCGAGCGCGCTTCCCCGCGTGACGGCGGAGATCTCGCCCGTGCGCAAGCGGCCGCTCGCGTCGTAGGCCTTGAAGCTATAGCGCGGCATCGTCCGCTCTTGTCACACGCAACACTTCCTCGACGGTGGTCTCGCCATCGAGCGCCTTGGCGAAGCCGTGCGCGAGCATGGACACCATGCCGGCCGCGGCCGCCGTGCCCTCGAGCTGCCGCTCGCTCTCGCGCCTCATGATGCCGTCACGCAGAGGGTCGGTGATGGAGAGAAGCTCGTAGACGGCGGTGCGTCCCGAGAACCCCGTGTCACGACAGTGAGGGCATCCTACGGCGTTGAATAATTTAGGTTTTGCGAGGCTTCGCCGGGCCAGCGCGGGGGCCGCGATCTGGGTGATGCGATCGACGTAGGCATGTCCCGCGTCGGAGGGCGCGCGGCAGGACGGGCAGAGGCGGCGAACCAGGCGCTGAGCGAGAACGCCAAGCAGGGTCGAGCCGAGCAGGTAGTCCTCGACGCCCATGTCCAGCATGCGTGTGATGCTGGCGACCGCGCTGTTCGTGTGCAGGGTGGAGAAGACCAGGTGTCCGGTGAGGGAAGCACGGATGGCGATCTCGGCGGTCTCGAGGTCGCGAATCTCGCCGATCATGATGACGTCCGGGTCCTGGCGCAGGATGGAGCGCAATGCGCTCGAGAACGAGAGCCCGATGCGCGGGGCGACCTGGATCTGATTGATGCCGGCGATGTGATACTCGACCGGGTCCTCGACGCTGAACAGCTTGCGGTCGCTGTCGTTCAAGCAGCCGAGCGCCGTGTAGAGCGTCGTCGTCTTGCCGCTGCCGGTCGGCCCCGTGACGAGCAGCATGCCGTTGGGTTGCGACAGGATGCGCCTCAAGTCGGCGAGGTCGGTCTCGGAAAAGCCGAGGGCCGCGAAGTCGAGCGCCACGCTCGAGCGGTTCAGAATGCGGAGCACGACATTCTCGCCCCAGATGGTCGGTATGGTGGCGACGCGAAGGTCGACGTTGCGGCCGCCCACGGTGCTGTTGATGCGCCCGTCCTGCGGCAGGCGCCGCTCGGCAATATCGAGCTGCGCCATGACCTTGATGCGCGAGACGATGGCGGCGTGGCTTTCCTTCGACAGCCGGTTCAAGGTCTGCAGCACGCCGTCGATGCGCAGGCGTATGTTGAGGCAATCCTCCCAGGGCTCGATGTGGATGTCGGACGCCTGTGCCTCGACGGCACGCGCGATGAGCTCGTTGACGAGCTTGATGATGGGCGCGTCGCTGGCGAGGTCCTCGAGACGGCGCACATCCTCATCGGCCGGGCGCGGCGCGCCGCTATCGCGCGCGAGCCTGACGACGCGGCCTGAACCGCCGGGGTCGTAAAGGCGCTCGATGGCGCTCTCGACCTCGCTCGCGGCGGCCACCGCCGCGTCGACCGGGCAGGAGAGAAGAAAGCCGAGCGAGCTCAGGGCATCGAGATTGAACGGATCGCCCATGGCCACGATGACGCGCCCGTCTGCACGTGCGATGGGCAGCATCTGGGCCGTGCGCAGAAATTCCACCGGGAGATCGACGTCCACGGCGCGCGCGGTGGGAAAATCCCTGGCCGATACGCGCGGCAGCTCGAGGAGCATGGCGAGGGCGTCGGCGACGGAGCGCTCGTCGACGAGGCCGAGCCGGGTCAGGACGAGATCGAGGCGCTCTCCGCTCTGGGCGCGCACGGTTTCGGCACGCGAAATCGCGAGCTGATCGATGAGGCGGCGGTCCGCGAGGTACGCCAGGAGGCTGTCGGAAAACCGTGAGGATCGCGAGTCAAAGCGCGGAGACAGGGGCTCCATGCTGCTGCTGTGCATGATGCGAACATGCCCCCCAAGACGCTAAAGCAACGGGACAAATTTCTAAAAACGCAGTATACTCAGAGTGCGCAATGAGCGCCAGAACTATCCGACGTATGGGTATTGTTTTTGATGCCTGAACCGAGCGGTTTTGTGAGTGCTTTCTGGTCGTCGGTGCGACGGCCTTTCGATTGGTGGGCGGGCGAGCTTATGAGCCTCGTTCCCATTTCCTTCGCGTCGCCATTTTCAGGCGCCTCCCAAGGCCTCACGCTTTTTTTTGACGGCAGCCGGCTGCTGGTGCCTCGGGCGGTCGCGCCGAGTGCGGATATCCCTTCCGGAGAGCTCGAGGCCGAGTCCGCCTCGTGGCCGGCATTTCCCGTTCATCCCGAGCACACGCACGCACAAAATGCCACGGTTTGGATGCCGCCGGCCCTGTATCTCGAGCGCACGTTTACCGTTCCGGCTGCGGCGGCCCGGGAGCTCGATCACATCGCACATCTGGAACTCGAGCGCGCGACGCCGTTCAAGGCAAACGATGTTTTCTCCGCGTATGTGGCGGGACCAACGCCGGGTAATAATGCAACACTTTCGGTGCGCCAATTCATCAGCAAAAAAGAGACGGTTGCCGAGGTGCAACGGCTGGTCGAGGGGCTTGGTCTCCATTTGCGCAGATTGACGGGCCTGGATAGGGCTTCGCAAAGACCGCTGCCCATTAATTTCCTGGGTAATTCCGATCTCGACGTTCAGGGAAAGTCGTCGGGCCTGGCGGTGCTCGCGGCTGTGCTCCTTCTGCTGCTGGCGACGGCCGGTGCCGTCGCCGTGGTGCGATCGGAGCGAGCCTTCTCCGAGATCGCACGCGAGACTGCGGCGGCACGCGGTGCCTGGCAGAAGCAGCAGAGCACCGCGAGCTCCGCCGCGGCTCAGCAAGAGGAAGCCACCGCCATTGCATCCTTGCGCGCTCAGCATGTGCCCACGGTGTTGGTTCTCGCCGAGCTGACGCAGCAACTGCCCGACGACGTCTATCTGTCAGACGTCAAGGTGTCGGAAGGGAGTGTCGTGATCATGGGGCAAGGGCGCGACACGGCGCGCCTCATTCCCCTGCTCGACAGCAGCAGGCTGTTCTCCGATGCCGAGCTGGCGGCGCCGGTGATGACGGACGCCGATTCGGACCTCGAGCGTTTCAGCATCCGCGTGAAGATTCGTGCGTCGCGCGCTGCCGACACCGCGGCGGAGGCGCCGCTATGAGGCAACTTCTACCGATCGCAAGCAAGGTGTCCGCGGTGGCCGTGACGGCGCTTGGCGTGCTGGCGCTGCACGGGTTGCTGGTGACGCCGGTGACCAACAGGCTCGCCATGCTGAGCGAGCGGATCGAGGATCAGCGCCGCCTGCTCGGTCGCTACGAGCAATTGCTCGAGGCGGCGGCTGCGCCGAGCGGCGAAGCCCCGGCTCTGACGAGCGTCAACTTCACCATTCTCCCTGGCCACAACGAGCAGATCAAAGCCGCGTCGCTGCAGGCGCGCGTCACGAAAGCCGCGGAGGACGCCGGTATTCGGCTCGCAAGCCTGGCCAGCGTTCCGGGGCGCAGCGAGGACGAGGTGCGCGTGGTCGGTGTCGACGTGCAGTTCCAGGCCGACTTGAAGAGTCTCGGCGCGCTGCTGTCGAGCCTCGAAGCCGACGCGCCGACCATTCTTGTCGACGCGCTGCAGATTTCACAGGCGCCGGACGCAAGTGTTCGTCCCGGCCGCGAGCTGGATGTCAGGCTCACCGCGCTCGGCCTCGTCGGCAGGGTGGGCGCGCCATGACGCTGAAGCGCGCACTCACGATGATCCTGGCACTCGGCGTGGCGGCGATGGTTGGCGTCAACTCGTATCTCTTCATGCGAGAGATCGACATGTCGCCGATCCGCTCGGCCGCCGCGCCGGCTGCGCCGGGGCCGGATGGGGCTGAACAGTTCGCGGGCTTCGAGATTCCGCCCGATGCCGTGTCGCATATCCTCGCCCGTCCGCTCTTCAATCCCGGCCGGCGGCCCATCGCGCAGACCGCCGGTGCTGCGGCCGCGGACGACGCGCGGGGGGAAGCCCGTTTCGAAGCGCTCACTTTCGTTGGAACGATGCGATGGTCGAATACGCATATGGCCTTGATCCGAGTGGCGTCGGAGCCGGTCGCGCGATGGATCCGGGTCGGCGGGAGCGTGGACGGGTGGACGCTCAAGGGAATCGAGCGGGACTTCATTGTCGTCGAGCGCGCAAGCCGCAGGCTCGAGATTCCCATCGTGCAGAAGAATGGAACGGGTGAGATGGGCGCGGATTAACGCGCGTTGAGTTTTTTCACGCCGCTGCCATCTGCTGTGCCGGCGATGTTCTCTTTGGCGCTCCCTCCGGCGGTGATCTCGACGTAGGCGATGAGATCCTCGGCGTCGCGCGGCGTGAGCCCCAGCTCCGGCATTCTCAAGCCACCGAACCTGGCGACAAGCTCGAGGGCGGTGGGATCACCTTCAGCAATCATTTTTCCGGGCTTGGTGATGAAGCGGATCAGCCAGTCGCGCGAGCGGCGCTCGGTCATGCCGGCCAGATCGGGTCCGATATGGTCGCCTTGTCCGACGCGATGACAGGCGGCGCAGGCTTTGGCGAACAATGCGTTTCCCGGCACGTGACCCATCGCGCGGGGCGCTCCAACCGTATCCGTGGATGACACCATCATGGTCGGCGCGGCGCGCTCGCGCGGGTCCATGCGGACGATATTGTGGGCCAGGTGCTCCACATCGGAAAAGATGGAGTCGCGGCCCCATTCGCCGGTGGCATCGTTGCCGAGAAGAACATCATTCCGGTGATCGCCGAGCGATTTGGTGCGCTCGCCCAGCTTGTGGCGAATGCTATCGATGTTCTCGGGCGTCCCGGTCAGGAACAGCCAGCCGGGGCCGGTGTGGAAGTTGGCGGCGTACTTCGCAAGAACCCCCGGGCCGTCCACCAGCGGGTCGAGGGTGATGGAATAGAAGAAGATGTCGCGGCCGATGCGATCGCCGAGCATGTCGCGCACCTCGGCGAGACGGGCGGTGGCGAGTGAGCAGACGTCGCGGCAGCTGGTGTAAATGAAATTGACGACGACGATCTTGTCCTTGACCAGGTCGTCATAGAAACGAAGCTCCCGCCCGTCGTGCGTGACGAGCGGGGTATTCGTGAAGTAGTCGGCGTTCCACATCCGCTCCGGAAAGCGGGACTCCTGCCTCGGGGCGAGGCTTGCAAGCGAAAAGGGATCGCAAAGGGCGAGCGCGAGGCCCGCTCCAAGGCTCAACAACCCAATCAGCACTGAAAGCCAACGCACCATACGCTATCGTTCTCTTCCAGCTAGCTGCTACGTTTTCTCGGATCTCCCTCGGGCAGGATCTCGGGCGTCTTGAACGTCACGCCATCCTCGGTCGGGATGGGCGTGGGCGAAACCGCAAGCTGCGCCTCGCCGTTGTCGGCAAGGATCTGATAGCGCAGGAGCATGGCGAAATCCTCGTGCACCGTGTTGTGACAGTGCTGAACGTAGGCGCCGCCGAACTCGCCGAACTGGACCTGGAAGGTCACTTTGCCGTCGCCAGGCAGTCGCCACACATCCTTGCGCACGAGGTTCTCGTGGACGGGTGGGGTGTTGCCGTTGCGCTTGAAGGTGACGCCTTCCTCGAAGTGCAGATGGATCGGATGGTCCCAGCCGCCGCCGCCGTTCTCGATGGTCCAGTGCTCGACCTCGCCCGGCTTCGGGACCAACAGCGAGACGCGGTTGGCATTGAGCGAGTGCTGGTCCTCGCCGTTGATGCGAACGACCCAAGGCAGAAACTCCTTGTCCTCGCAGCTCGGCAGGCAGTCCTCGGCGCGGTTGAGCTCATCCTTCTTGAACAAGATGTGGCGCGTGCGGACCGGGGTGACGATCGGGATCTGCTCGGTCAGCGTCGGCGGAATATAACTGTTGTCGGCGTCCGCTGCCTTCAGCACCAGGCCCGGTGCATCGACGCTGTCCACCTTGCTCACGACGCGGAACTCGAGCAAACCGCCTACTGCGGGGTCCTTGTCCTCGCCCTTCAAGGCATTCGATATGGAGACCGGGCCATCGGCCTTCTCGCCCGTCTTGTGCAAGAGAAGGTTGACGAGCTGCAGGCGTGCGCCCGCCGGGAACGCGCCGAAGTCGATGACAATGTCGTAGCGCTCAGCAGGGCTCTGAATGGGCAGCTCGCCACCGAGAGCCGTCGACGGAATCGGGTTGACGAGCAAGTTGCCGTCGTTGGCGATGAACGTGAACGGCACCTTTTTCTTGTCCGTCGTGACGATGGCGAGCTTGATGAAGCGTGACATGCCGGCGTTGAGGAGGCGGAAGCGATACTTGCGCGGCAGCACCTCGAAGTAGGGGCAGTAGGCGAAGTTCACCATCATGCAATCGCCGAGGTGGCCCAGCATGTCGAAGATGTCGAAGGTGTACTGGCCATCCTTGTCGAAGGACGCATCGTGGATGACGAGGTTGACATCGAAATCGATGTTGCCCCAGTCGAGCGCGTACCCGCTCGGCAGACGGTGATTGACGCCGTCGGCAAGCCGCTCGTTGCCGCGATCGGGTCCGCTATAGTAGTTGATGACGCCGAGATTGCCCTTGTAGACGTTCTCGGCGGTGAAGAAGAAGCGGTGGTCGTGGAACCACATGCTTCCCTGCAGCTCGCGGAAGTCGCCGGCGACGTGCGTCAGACCACCATGGCCGTCAGGCCCCGATGCGCGCGGCTCGGTCATTCCCGTATTGACGCGGTCGCGCCGGGCGAGCGTGGTGCTCCAGCGATAGTCGTAGAAGGTGCCCGGGAAGTGGAAGGCGTTGCAGGCGCCATCGCTTTCGGCACCGTTGTGCGCATTGTGGAAATGCGTCGAGATCTCGTTGCGCCCGAAGTCTCCATTGTCCGCTCTGTCGAGCGGAAGGTTGTTGTAGATGCGGGCCAGCAGCGGCTCGCCGTAGCGCGCCTTGATCAATGGAGGCGTGGGCGCGCCGCGTGCGCTGCGACCCTGGCCGAAGGTCCAGACCTTGTTTGCGGCCTGAGTCGGAAATCTCGGATGGAAGGACGTGCCTGACTGGAGGTCGGCCATCGAGAGGATGTAGCCCACCTCGGGAAAGAACTCCTGCCAGCGCTGATGAGCGAAGAACTCTCCGGGAGGGCGGCCTTCGATGGGACCGCGGCCCGACCTCTGGTTGACGTACCTGGGGTCAGGAGGCGTCGAGGCACTAAAGTCCGTGTGCCAGGACAGGCGCTTCGCGTTCGGCTCTTCGAGCTCGAGCGGGAAGCTCGCTTGCCAGTTGTCGTTGACGAGGGGGATCGGCGTTTGCAGTTCCAGCCGGCGCATGGGCTGGGTGTATTTCTTGGCGCCGAAGAGGGGGCTGCGCGGAATGCCGGTCGCGGCGCCCAATGGGCTCGGCGCCCAGGGATGAAGACCGCTCTTTACGACGAGGGCTCCGCCCAGCGTCATCAAGCCCCAACGAACGAGGTCGCGTCGTGTGATTTGGCCGTGTGAAAGAGCGGTCGTAATTTCCGTTCTATTCCGCCTTGCGCGCTCTGCTTCTCTCTGACGCGCCCGCGACGCATCCTTGGGAATGAACATTCAACACCCCCCAAAGCGTACAAACCCCGCTTTTTTGCAAATGAGTTCGCCTGTCGTGAAAGCGCCTTCGCTGCGAAACACACCTCCGCCGACGGTGCATTTGCGCAACTCTCTGCGCGGTACAGAGATTAGCACTCGCTTAATTGTGCTCGAACCGACCAAGGTCCGATAGAATCGGTGCCCGAAGGCCCATCCCTCGTGGACAACCGGGGAGTATTGTTCTGTAGGCCGTCCAATTACTCGACAGGGGCTGTCGAATCGCGGCTGCCTCGCCTGTGGATGCACACGAGTAAGCGGTCGGCGGTGCGGTGTGTAATGAGTGAACCGCGGATCAGGAGGCGTTGGGGAGCGTTGGGCCGCTGCAGGGGGAGCACGTGCGGAGCTGGACTGGGACTGCTTGTCAGCGCGATGGCAGGTCTCATCGTATCGGCGTGCTCGCTGCCGATGGAGCAGCTCTCGCTGCCGTCCCCCATCACACCGCCCGCAGCCGGAGGCGGCGGCAATGCGCAAGGCACCAGCGCACCGCTCAGCGCTGCCGGTGATCCCTCCGCTTCAGCGCCGCACACATATCCCGGCACCGGCAAGTTTGTCAGTGCACAGAAGTCTCAGGGGCACGCGGCTGTCGGCACGGTCAACGGCGAGGGTGTTTCGCTCGAGCTCGTGAATGCCTCCATCACGGAGGCGGCGCGGGCGGTGCTCGGCGACGTCATGGGCGTCAGCTACGTCGTCAGCGACAAGCTCAAGGGTTCGGTGACGCTCAAAACGGCGCGGCCCGTCACCCAGGAAGGCCTGCTCGAAGTCTTCGAGTCCGTGCTCGAGCTGCAGGACGCGGCGATCGTCGTCGACGGCGGCGTGTACAAAGTGCTGCCTCGCGACGAGGCGCTCGCGGCCGGCAAAGAGATCCGCATGTCGAGCAGCAGCGGCCGCCGCGGCCCCGGCGTCGCAACCGAGATCGTTCCCCTGAAGTACGTATCCGCCGAGGAGATGGAGCGCATCCTGCGCTCGGTCGCCCCGCAGAGCACGATCTCCAGGGTGGATACTGCGAGGAATCTCCTGATCCTGACCGGCTCGCAAAGCGAGCTCGACTCGCTTGTGGGAACGGTTTCGACGTTCGACGTCGATTGGATGCGCGGGATGTCGTTCGGCATCTTCCCAGTCGAGACGCCGGACACGGAGGCTATCGCTCAGGAGCTGGATACGATCTTCGCCAACGATCAGGATGGGCCAACGAAGGGCATGGCGCGGTTCATCCCCAACGCCCGCCTGCGGGCGATCCTGGTCATCACCTCGCGTCCCGAGTACCTGCAGAAAGCCGAGACGTGGATCAAGCGCATCGACATGGCGAGCGAAGCGACGGAAAAGCGCGCGTTCGTCTATCACGTGCAGTACCGGCCGGTGCAGGAGCTGGCCCGCGTCCTGCAGAAGATCTATAGCCCGCAGGCCAGCGCAGGCAATGACCGCGGCGGCGCCCAGGATGCGATCACCGATCCGGAGGTCGTCACCGCCGACAGCTTCACGGGCGACATCGGCGCGCCGGCGACGGTCGGCCAGCGCTCGCTCGCGGGCACGCCCGGAGCGTTCGCGGCTCCCGGCCTTGCGCCGGATGCGTCGCGCACGCAGCCCGCAGCCGGTGCGAGCGGCGGCGATCCCGTGGGCGCGGACGGAGCGCCGCTGCTGGCTCCCCAGGCAGGCCAGACACGCTCCGGCATGCTGGCGCAGCCTGCGCTCGACGATCGGCAGGCGGGCGTCTCCATCGTCGCGGACGAATCCAACAACTCGCTCATCATCTCGGCGACGCCGGGCGAGATCCGCCGCATCAAGCAGGTGCTGGCCGAGGTCGATCGCTTGCCCTCGCAAATCATGCTCGAGGCGACCATCGCCGAGGTCACCCTCACCGACGACCTCAAGTTCGGGCTGCGCTGGTTCTTCGAGAAGGGTGGAAGCGAGTTCAGCCTGACCGACAGCGCGCTCGGCGCCATCGCGCCGGCGTTTCCGGGCTTCTCCTATTTCCTGAACACACCCGACGCGCGCGTGGTGCTGAACGCGCTGCAGGACGTCACCGACGTCAACGTCGTCTCGTCGCCGTCGCTCATGGTGCTCAACAACAAGAAGGCGGTGCTGCAGATCGGCGACGAGGTGCCGATCGCGACGCAGTCGGCCGTCAGCGTGCTCACGCCCGACGCGCCGATCGTCAACGCGATCGCTTTCCGCAACACGGGCGTGCTGCTGACGATCATCCCGCGGGTGAGCGAGGACGGGCGGGTGCTGCTCGAGATCGAGCAGGAGGTGAGCGACGTCAAGACGACGACCTCGTCGACGATCGATTCTCCCACCATTCAGCAGCGGCGCATCAAGACGACGGTCGCGGTTCAGAACGGCGGCAGCGTGATGCTGGCGGGGCTCATGCAGGATCGCTCGACGCGGACGCGCGAGCAGGTGCCGCTCGCGGGCGACATTCCGCTCATCGGCAATCTGTTCAAGAACAAGAACGACATCATCGCGAGAACCGAGCTTTTGATCGCCATCACGCCGCATGTCGTTACCGATGACCGGCAGATGGGCCTGATCGCGGCCGAGTTCCGCGACCGCCTCAACTTCTCGACGCGCCCGCAGCGCGAGACGCCACCCGACCGGCGCGAGCAGGTGGACAGGCTGGTGAGATAGCGGCCATGCCAGAGACCTCCGAAGCGTCCTTCACCGAGGAGAGCGACAGCGGGTTCGTGCTGCTGGCGGTGCTGCTGGTCTCGCTCATCCTGATCGCCGTCACCTCGGCTCTGACCACGACGGTGCGCGGCCGCCTCGAGATAGCACGCGCGGTTGCCGGATCGGCGGAGGCGGAGGCGCTCGCGGATGCGGGAGCGCACATCGCCATGCTCGACATCGACGACGCGCGCCGCAACGGGGGTGGTGCGCGGCGCTTTCCGATCGGCGGCGCACCCGTCTCCTGCATCGCGCCTAACGGCAAAGGCACGATCACGATCGAGGTGCGCGACGAAGCGGGGAAGATCAACATCAACAGCCGCAACGAGCAGCTCCTGCTCGCCTTCGTCAGCGGGCTCGGCGTCGACGGCGAGACGGCACAGTTGCTGATAAGCCGCGTCTTCGACTATCGCGACGGGGACCAGGTGACGCGCGAGGGGGAGGCTGAAGCCGGTGTCGAGATCGCGTCGGATGCGTTTTCGGGCGGGCGGTTCAAGAACCGGCCTTTCGACGTGATCGAGGAGCTCGCCCAGGTGCCGGGCTTTCCGCACGCGGCAACGGCGGCGGCGCTGCCCTATCTCACCGTCTATTCCGATGTCGACGGCTTCGATCCGGCGCTCGCGCCTTCGGGCCTCGCCAACCTCATCTCCGAGGGCGCCGCGAGGACGGGTCTCGCGTCGACAGCCTCAAGCGAGGATCTTCCCCTCCCCTTCATCGCGCGAAGCACGCAGCGCGCGCTGGCGATCGTCGCCACCGCATCCCTGCCATCGGGCACGCGCTATACGCGAGAGGCCATCGTGAAGGTCTCGGCGTCGGGCGGCGGGTATGTCGTGCGGCGCTGGATACAGGCGCCTTATGCGCTCGCGCCCTCCGGCGAGGGCACGCTTCCGCCGTGCTGAGCGGCCTATTTGATGCGGTAAGGCTCCGGCGGCAGCCACATGTCATAGCTCGCCTGCGGGATGGCGTCCCGCCGGCGCTCCTGACAATAGCGCTTCCCGTTGAGCTCGACGTAGCAGTAGCGTCCGCAGTACTCGCGGCCCCGGCGGTAATAGCAGCCCCGTTTCTCGATCGGGAAGACGGCGGCATCAACGTAGCGCTCGCCGCGCGCACCGGCGGCTGCCCAGTCGGGACCGGCGATCATCACCGGCGCCAGGACAATCATGAGCGTCTTGCGCATTGCGACCCCCAATTCAGCGGCGCCACGTGCTTTGATACGCGAGTCGGTGCCTCGAGATGTGAGAATTGAAACTCCCATGCCCCGAACATCTCATATCGTGGCGGCCCTGCTTGCGATTTATACATCCGTTTATGGTGCCGTGGCTATGCGCGACGGCTGGGACGCGACGCATCTCGCGGTGTCGGCTTTGCTGGCGGCGCTGCTGATCGCCATCACCCTCATCGACGTTGCGACATTGCGCATTCCCGATCCGCTGACGCTCGCCGTTTTCGCCCTGGGCATCGCGGTGGCAGCCTTTCGCGGATGGGAGGCGCTGATGTGGGGCCTCCTTGCCGCCGCGATCGGGTTCCTCATTTTGTTCGGCGTCGGGGAGTTCTACCGGCGCGTTCGCGGCCGCTCCGGCTTGGGCTTCGGCGACGTGAAGCTCTTCGGCGCGGCCGGGGTGTGGGTGGGGGCCGAAGGCCTCGCGTCGGTTCTCCTCGCGGGTTGCGTCGCGGCGTTGATCGCGCTCGCTGTCGCCAGGCTCGCCGGCCGGCGGGTCGGGGCGACGACGCCGTTTCCATTCGGTCCATTCCTGAGTTTCGGTTTCTGGACCACGTGGTGCGCGGGACCGCTCCTGTGATGATTTTGATGCAGACGAAAGCGTTGGATCGGGCATCCTATTTTCGGTATAATTCGGCTCGTGGTTTTTAATGCCATCGCGCAGGCAAAACATGCTGTTTCGAGTCCCCCTGTCCAAACGGCGAGCTCTGCAAAAACGGCCTTCCGATCGGGAACCGGCTGACGCCGGCTACACGCTGCTCGAGGTTCTGGTCGTGGTCGGGATCGTGGTGCTGCTCGCCAGCATCGCGGCGCCACAGGTGCTCGGATACCTCGGCCGAGCGCGCACCGAGACGGCCAAGGTGCAGATCGGATCGATTGTGACGGCGCTCGAGCTCTACGCTCTCGACATGGGCGGGTATCCGCCGTCTCAGGCCGGGTTGTCCGCGCTCATGGCGCCGCCGGGCGGCTCGGCGCAGTGGCGCGGGCCGTATCTCAAGCGCGCCGATGGACTTGTGGACCCTTGGGGGCGGCCGTACCAGTACCGCTTTGGCGGCGGTGCGCGGCAGCCTCAAGTTTTCACGCTCGGCCGTGACAATGCGCCGGGCGGTGCCGAAGAGGATCGCGACGTCGTCAACTAGGCCGTCCCTGCCCGGGATGTGATCTGGCGGCCTGCTCTCCTATTCCCGGAATGCGCGCTGGATCTGGTCGGTGAATGGCTTCACGAGATAGGACAGCGCCGTGCGATCTCCGGTCGACATGAAGACCTCGACCGGCATGCCGGGCACAAGCTTCAAATCGCCGACGCTGCGGCGCGACTTCTCGTCCATGGCGATGCGCGCGACGTAGTAGGAGTAGCCATTCTTCGGGTCGACGGTGACGTCCGCCGAGACATGCACGACGTGTCCGGTGAGCTCGGGCGTCGTCTGCTGATGGAAGGCGGACAGGCGTAGGTTTGCCTGGCGGCCCACCAGCACCTGATCGACATCGGTCGGCGAGATGTTGGCCTGGATGGTGAGATCGTCCTCCTCGGGCACGATGAGCATGATCTGCTCGGCCGCCGTGATGACGCCGCCGACGGTATGCGCGGAGAGCTCGTGCACGAGGCCCGACTGGGGTGACCTGATCTCCACGCGCTGCAGCTTGTCGTTGGTTGCGACCTCGCGCTCCACGAGCTCGGACAGCTTGGCCTCGATCGAGCGCAGCTCGCGCTGCGCCTGAACGCGGGAGTTCTCGTCGATCATGATGATCTGGACGTGGATCTCGCTGATCTGGCCGTTGGCGCGCGCGATCTGCGCGACCAGCCCGCCGTGCTCGCCGCTCAGGCGCTTCTCCTCGCGCTCCATGGCGTAGACGCGCGTGACCGGCGTCAATCCCTTCTGATGCAGGAGCGTCACCTGCTCGAGCTCCTGGCGGATGAGCTTCAGCTCGCCGGCCTTGGCATCGCGCTGAGCGGAGAGACCGACGATCTCCTCTTTCAACTGCTCGATGCGGAGCATCATCTGCTGCTTCTGGTTCTCGCGGCTGCTCCTGTTGTCCTTGAACAGCCGCGTCTCGCCGGCGAGGGAGGCTTGAAACTCGGGCTTGTCGTCCATGGCGGTGCGGACCGCCGGCATGGCGTCGAGATTGTCGCGCTCGGCGCCAAGGCGAATGCGGCGTGCCTCGAGCTCGGTCAGCTGCGAGGTGACGACGCCCATCTCGGCGCGAATCTGCGTCGCGTCGAGACGAAGCAGGATGTCTCCGCTCTTTACGCGATCGCCGTTCTTCACCGAGATCTCGGAGACGATGCCGCCATAGCTGTGCTGCACCTTCTTGACGTTCCGTTCGACGACGAACGTGCCGGGTGCAATGACCGCGCCGGAGAGATTGGCGGTCGCCGCCCATCCGCCAACGCCGAACCCGAGCATCGCCATGACGAAGGTGGCGAAGACCACGTGGCTGCGGATCGAGAATGCGGTCGGCGCTTTGCCGCCGGCTTCCTTTCTCGCGACCATGGCAGGCTTGTCTTTCACGTCATCCTCCGGGTGCAGTGCAGGTGTCTCTCTCGGCGCGTGGCGGCTTCACACGGCTACGAGTGCCAATAGAAGTCGCGGTCGCTTACCTCGTAATTGTTGACGAACTCGATCTCGAATTCCGCCTCCGAGTCGAGGTCGGTGTTGCCGGCGAGGACCTGAACCTTGCTGCCGCCCTCCTGATCCTCGTATTGCAGCTTCATCTGCCCGGGACGCGTGAACTCGTCCTGCGAGCGGATGAGTACGAACTTCTTGATGCCCTGCTCCTCGAAGACGTCCTCGAACTGGTCGGCGAACTCGCGGCTCACCTCGTCGAGGTCGATGCGGTCGCCGACATCGAAGTCGAGGATGCGGTCCCGGTAACCATCTCCGCGGCCGATGTCGGCGGAGGTGAGGAAGACGAACACGTCGCTGCCGCCGTTGCCGGTGTGGTCGTTCGGGCTGCCGTTGGCGATGATGACGTCGTTGCCATCGCCGCCTTCCACTTACTCGAAGCCGATGATCTGGTCGTTGCCGATATCGGCGCGGGTCGCG
>JBFXEP010000015.1:0-18343 GCA_050179995.1 Hyphomicrobium sp. | reverse complement strand
GACGAAAGGCCGCCCACGACCGGCGTGCCGGTGCCGGGCGCGTAGGCCGGATCGAGGCAGTCGATGTCGAAGGTGAGGTAGGTCTTGGCGTCGCCGACGCGCGCCTTGATGCGCTCGACGATGCCGGTCACGCCGAGGTCCGCCACGTCCTCGCCATGGACGATGTCGAGGCCGCAGGTGTCGGGCGCGTGTGTGCGGATGCCGATCTGGATCGAGCGCTCGGGCAGGATGATGCCCTCGCGCACGGCGCGGGCGACGAACGAGCCGTGGTCGATGCGCGCCTCCTCGTCGAACCAGGTGTCCTGGTGGGCGTCGAACTGAACGAGCGCCATGGGGCCGTGCTTCTTGGCGTGCGCCTTGAGCAGCGGCCAGGTGACGTAGTGGTCGCCGCCGATGGAGAGAAGCGTCGCGCCGGCATCGATCACCTCGCGCGCCTGGCCCTCGATCTGGCGCGGCACGTCGTCGTGGCGGCCGTAGTCGAGCGAGCAGTCGCCGTAGTCGACGACGGCGAGCTTGGCGAAGGGATCGGCGCGGAACGGATACTGGGGGTCGCCCTCGAACATCGCGGAAGCCCGGCGCACACCCTGCGGTCCGAAGCGGGTGCCGGGGCGGTTGGAGACGGCGGCGTCGAAGGGGATGCCCCATATGGCGACATCGACGCCGGCGAGGTTGCGGGTGAGCCGGCGGCGCATGAAGGACAGCACGCCGCAATACATGGGCTCGTGCGAGCCGTGCATGATGTCTTCGCCGAAGACGGCGTTGTCGGTCTCGCGGGGGCGGAGGGGATGTCTCAGCATCTCGTTCATGGTCGGTATCCTTGGGGTCGATGTCCTTGTGTGTTTCCACTTGGGGCTCTCGCTTCGGGCGGCCCGTGCGGTTGGAGGCCGGCTTGGCCTCGGGAATGAGCATCCTCCTTGCCGGGACGGCCGACAAACGGCTATTTTTCCGCCATGGGGTGAGTAAAACTCATGTCATTGGACACCACCCTATCGATCATCGCTCATGGCCCTGCCGTCGCTCAACGCCATCCGCGCCTTCGAGGCCGCCGCCCGCCTGCTCTCGTTCAAGGATGCGGCGGACGAGCTCGGCATCACGCCGTCGGCGGTCAGCCGTCACATCCGCTCGCTCGAACAGGCGCTCGGTATCGATCTCTTCGAGCGCACATTCCGGCAGGTGCAGCTCACCGAGCGGGCGCAGCCCTACGCGCGCCGGCTGACGGAGGCGTTCAAGGTCATTGCCGACGCGACCGAGGACGCGAGCGCGACGGCGATCGGCCGGCGGCGCCGGCAGAAGCGTGTGACGCTCTCCAGCAACGCCGCCTTCATGAACCTGTGGCTCGCCGATCGGCTGCCGCGCTTCCGCTCGGCCTGCCCCGAGTGCGAGCTCGAGCTTTCGACGCACGACGACACGGGGCGGGGCGGCAATCCGCGCGCGGACTTGCGCATCCTGTTCATCGACGATAGCGACGACGGCTTCGATGGCTCGGTGCATCTGCTTCTCGTGTCGCTCATCATCCTGCCGGTGTGTGCGCCGGCGCTGACCAAGGGCCCGTCCGCGCTCAGGAAGCCCGCCGATCTCGCCCGCCACAGGCTCCTGCACGAGAACACGACGCAATGGTGGGAGGAGTGGATCGCGGGCGAGGGTGTCAAGGGCGTGGACCCGAAGACGGGTGCGATCTTCCATGATCCGTCGCTCGCCATTCGCGAGGCGGTGAACGGCGGCGGCGTGGCGCTCGCGGACAACATCATGGCCGAGGACCTGCTCGCGCGCGGGCAGCTCGTCTCGCCGTTCCCGATCCGGCGCAAGATCCCGAGCAGCTACGTGCTCGCGGTGCGGCCGGGCGCGCAGTCGCTGGCGGGTGTGAAGCAGTTCCGGCAATGGCTGCTGGGGGAGGTTGCGCGTCACAAGCGGGCGATGGAGCTGGAGTAGGCACGACTCCCCTGGTTCAGTCGCGCGACAGGCTCCAGCGCCAGACCGGGCCGTCCTCGGGGTCAATGATCGTGCCCTGCAACGTGAAACCCAGGCGGCGAAGAATGCGCGTCGACGCGTTGTCCTCGCGGAGCGTGTGCGCGCGGATCGCGGCGATCTCGTCCCGGCTCAGGGCCAGGTTCACGAGCGCGGACGCCATGCGCCCGCCCCAACCCCGACTTTCGTAATCGGGAAATGTGAAGTAGGCGATCTCGACGTTTCCGTCCTGCGGGTTGGCTTTGTAGCCACAGGACCCGACGATTTCTCCCGTATCGGAAGAGATCGCCAAATAGCCGAGCCACGGGGCGACGGCCCGCGTGCTCGGATACAAGTCGGCATACGCCTTGGAGATCTGGACGAGCAAGGGTGACAACGGCGCGAGGTTCGAAGGTTCGAGGCCGAATGGCCGGCCCAGCTCGCGGAAATCACCGGATGCGAAGGTCGGCATGTCGTTGGGGCTGAGCGGCAGCATGTTCATGTGCGCCCTCCTATCGCAACTCGAGGGCGCGAGGATGATCCCCATGGAACTCTGTCCCTAGAGCGGAAAAACCCGCATATCCGCGACGCGTCATATCCGTTTAGTTACAGCCATCTAGAAATCTCGCGATGCGGCACGCATATGAGCCTGGCGTGCGCTGGTTTGCTCCTGTGGCACAGCACTCAATCGGAAATCGGAAGACTTCGAGGGACTTTGGATGACGACATTCAGCCTCAACGGGCGTGAGGTGACGGTCAGCTCCGAGGACGACACCCCTTTGCTGTGGGTGGTCCGCGACGAGCTCGGCCTCATCGGCTCGAAATTCGGATGCGGCGCTGCGCAGTGCGGGGCCTGCACCATGCATCTCGACGGCGAGCCCATCCGCTCATGCGTGACGGCGGTCTCGGACGTGGCGGGTCATAAGGTGACGACGATCGAAGGTATCACCGGTCCGGTCGCGGAGGCCGTACGCGGCGCCTGGCAGAAGCTCGACGTCGTGCAGTGCGGGTACTGCCAGTCGGGTCAGATGATGGCGGCGGTGGCGCTGCTCAGCGGCACGCCGCAGCCGAGCGACGCCGACATCGACAGCGCACTCACCGGCAACATCTGCCGCTGCAACACCTATCAGCGTATTCGCGCGGCAGTCCACGAGGCTGCCGGCACGCTCAAGGGATAAGGGACGGTTTCATGCAGGGACAGATCGACCTCTCACAGCTTGCTTCGCACATTCAATCGCGGTTCGCGGGAGCGCGTGCGCTCGAGCTCGACCGGCGCAGATTCGTCGGGCTCGCGCTCGGCACGGGCGCGGGGCTTGTCATCGGCAGCTATGTGCCGGCGGGTGCAGCGCGTGCCGAGGGTGCGGCGCAGGCGGCGGCTCAGGGCGACGGCCTCTTTTCGCCGCTCGTGCACATCACGCCCGACAACATCGTGCTGGTGCTCGACAAGCATCAGGACATGGGTCAGGGCAACGCGACGGGTCTCGCGACACTCGTTGCGGATGAGCTCGATGCCGCGTGGAGCCAGGTGCGCGCCGAGTTCGCGCCTGCGGACGTCAAGCTCTATGCCAACGGCGCGTTCGGCATCCAGGGCACGGGCGGCTCGACGGCGATGGCCAACTCGTTCGTGCAGTATCGCACGGCAGGTGCGGCGGCGCGGGCGATGATCATCGAGGCCGCGGCCAAGCGCTGGGGCGTTGCGGCCGAGAGCATCACGATCGCGCAGGGCGTGGTCAGCTCGGGCAACAACTCAGCGACGCTCGGCGAACTCGCCAAGGAGGCGGCGGCGTTGCCGGTGCCGACCGATCCCAAGCTCAAGACCCCCGAGCAGTTCACCTACATCGGCAAGTCGTTCCCGCGGCTCGACTCGGTGGCGAAAACCACGGGTGCCCGGATCTACACGCAGGACGTTCAGCTTCCCGGCATGCTGGTGGCAACGCTCGCTCGGCCGCCGCGGTTCGGCGGCAAGGTGAAGTCTGTCGACGACAAGGCGGCGCGCGCGGTCAAGGGCGTGGTCGACGTTGTCACGACGTCGCGCGGTGTGGCCGTGCTCGCGAGCTCGACCTACGCGGCGATCAAGGCGCGTGAGCTTCTCGATGTCGCGTGGGACGACAGCCAGGCGGACGTGCGCGGGACGGATGCGCTGATCGCCGAGTACAAGGCGCTCGCGGAGAAGCCCGGCGTGGTCGCGCGCCAGGAGGGTGACGCGGAGGGCGCCATCGCCAAGGCCGACAAGCTGATCGAGGCCACCTACGTCTTCCCGTATCTCGCGCACGCGCCGATGGAACCCATGAACTGCGTCCTCGAGTTCAAGGACGGAAAGGCAACGCTGTGGACCGGCGCGCAGCTGCAGACCGTGGACCAGGGCGTGGTGTCGGCGATTTTCGGCATCAAGCCGGAAGACGTGATCATCAATACGCTGTGGGCGGGCGGCTCGTTCGGGCGGCGCGGCGTTTATGATTCCGACTACATCGCGGAGACGGCGGAGATCGTGAAGGTTACGGGCCGGACGGAACCGATCAAGCTCGTGTGGACGCGCGAGGACGACATCAAGGGCGGCTACTATCGGCCGGTCTATGTGCACAAGGTGCGCGTCGGCCTCGACAAGGACGGCGCCATCGCCGGCTGGCATCACCGCATCGTCGGGCAGTCGATTGCCACCGGCACGGCGTTCGAGCAGGCGATCGTCAAGAACGGCATCGACGGCACCTCGGTCGAGGGCGTCTCGGATACGCCCTATGCCATCCCCAACATGCAGGTCGAGCTGCACACGACGAGCGCGGGTCCGCGCCCGCTCTGGTGGCGCTCGGTCGGGCACACGCACACCGCCTATGTCATGGAGACCATGATCGACGAGGTGGCGGCGGTCTCCGGCAAGGATGCCGTTCAGTTCCGCCTGGCGCTGCTCGGGAAGCATCCGCGGCACATGGGCGTGTTGAAGCTCGCGGCCGAGAAGGCGGGCTGGGATACGCCGCCGGCGGACGGCGTGTTCCGCGGCGTCGCCGTGCACGAGAGCTTTCAGAGCTTCGTCGCCGAGGTGGCGGAGGTGCGGCTCGTGGACGGCAAGCCCAAGGTGGACCGCGTCGTGGCAGCGGTCGATTGCGGGATTGCGGTCAATCCGGATAACATCAAGGCGCAGGTGGAGGGCGGCGTCGGCTTCGGCCTCGGCGCGGTGCTGCACAGCAAAGTGACGCTCAAGGACGGCGTGGTCGATCAGGGTAACTTCGACGGCTACGAGGTTCTGCGCATGAACGAGATGCCGCGCGTCGAGGTGCACATCGTGCCTTCGGCGGAGGCTCCGACCGGGATCGGCGAGCCGGGCGTGCCGCCGATCGGGCCGGCCGTGGCCAATGCGGTTGCGGTGGGGACCGGGCAGCGCGTGCGCGTGTTGCCGTTTGCCGATGGGCTCAAGCTTGGATGACGCCGTGCCGGAGAGCGGATTCGTAGGCGGGAGCGCGGAGCCGGATGGCACCGCGATCCCTGGGGCGAGTGCGTCGCGCGACGTGCCGGCCGTCGCGCGCGCGTGGCTCGATCAGTTCGGGACCATCGCGCTTGCCACGGTGATCAAGACGTGGGGCTCGTCGCCGGTTCCGGTCGGCGGCCAGCTCGTGATCGGGCCTCAAGAGAGGTTCGAAGGGTCGGTGTCGGGCGGATGCGTCGAGGCGGCGGTGATCACGGCCGCGGGCGATGTGATGGCGACGGGCGTGCCCAAGGTGCTCGGCTACGGCGTCGGCGACGAGACGGCGTGGCGCGTGGGGCTGCCCTGCGGCGGGCGCATCGAGATCTTCGTCGAGCGGCTCTCCGGCTCGGAGGATGCGGCCTATCTCCAAGCGGTGCTGGCCGCACGCCGCGCGCGGGCGTTTCTCGCCGTCGAGACGGATCTCGCGGACGGCCGGCGCACGCTGCATCACGATGTCGGCTCGTTCGATGCCGAGGTGGGACAGGATCTCTCGGGCGGCGAATGCGTGCTGATCGACGGACCGCAGAGGCGGACTTTCATCAATGCGCTGGCGCCGCCGGTGCATGTGATCCTCGTCGGCGCGGGCCACGTCGCGCAGGTGCTGGCGGATCTCGCGCAGCGGATCGGCTTCCAGGCAACGGTGGTCGATCCGCGCAGCGCGTTCTCGTCCGAGACGCGGTTCGGCGGCGTGCCGCTCAGGCAGGACTGGCCGGAGGAGGCGCTGCCGGCGCTCGGGCTCGACAGCCGCACGGCGGTGATCACGCTTGCGCACGACGCGCGCCTCGACGACGAGACGCTACCGATCGCGGTGCGCTCGCCTGCCTTCTACGTCGGCGCGCTCGGCTCACGGCGCACGCACGAGAAGCGCGTCGAGCGGCTCGCCAAGGCGGGGCTCAGCGAGAGCGAGATCGCGCGCATCGACGCGCCGGTCGGTATTCCGATCGGCGCCAAAGGGCCGGGCGAGATCGCGGTCTCGATCCTGGCCGCGATCGTCAAGGCGCGGCGCGGGGCGTGAGATGGCGGAACGTCCCCAGCTTGCGGCGGTGCTGCTCGCGGGCGGGGCGTCGCGGCGCTTCGGCGCGGACAACAAGCTTCTGGCGACCGTCGATGGCGCACCGATGGTGGCCAGGGTCGCACGCGCCATCCTCGACGGCGGCGTGAGCGAGCTTATCGCGGTGACAGGTGCGGAGCATGCCGCGTATGTCGCCGCGCTCGATAGTTTCCCGGTGACGTTCGCGCCCAACATCGCGTGGGACGAGGGCATCGGCGGCTCGATCGCGACTGGCGTGCGCGCGCTCCCGGATGGAGCGCTGGGTGCGTTCATCGTGCCGGGCGATCTCCCCAATCTCACGGCCGACGTGTTCCGCAGTCTGGGATCGGCTTTCGCCGGGGCTCAAGGGGCGAAGGTCGTGGTGCCAGTGATCGCCGGGGGCGAGCAGCGCAACCCGGTGCTGTGGCCGCGCGCCTGGTTTTCAGAGCTTGCCGCGCTTTCAGGCCCCGCGGGCGGAAAGTCTCTGCTGGACAGAGTGGGGGATGCGCGCCTTGATGTGGCGTTCGCCGACGCGTCGCTGTTCTCGGACATCGACACGCGGGGCGACTACGACCGCCTCATCGCAGGAGCGCCAGGGTGACACTCGTCGACCGGCCGATCCGGACCGGCTCGCAAACGCACAGCTCCGGGCCGCTGCTCCAGGTCTCAGATGTCCGCAAATCGTTCGCGACGCCACAGGGGCCGCTCGCGGTTCTGAAGGGCGTGACGCTCAGCCTGGCGGCGGGGGAGAGTCTGGCGCTGCTCGGCGAGTCCGGCAGCGGGAAGAGCACGCTTCTGCATCTCATCGGCGGCCTCGACGACGCGGACGGCGGTGCAATTGTGCTCGACGGCGTGCGCGTGACGGGGCTCGACGAAGCCGCGCGCGCGGCGCTGCGGCGGGAGCGGATCGGCATCGTGTTCCAGCAATTCAACCTCGTGCCGAGCCTCACGGTCGCCGACAATCTCGCCTTCCAGGCGCGCATCGCGGGGCGCTGCGATGACGCGTGGCTTGCCGAGCTCACGCAGCGGCTCGGCCTTTCCAGTTTGACGCTGCGCTATCCCGAGCAGCTTTCGGGCGGGCAGCAGCAGCGCGTCGCCATCGGGCGGGCGCTCGCCGTCAAACCGCGGCTTCTCGTGGCCGATGAGCCGACGGGCAACCTCGACGAGGCGACGGGCGACGAGGTGCTCGACCTTGCCCTCGATCTCATCCGCCGCACGGGATGCGGGTTCCTCATGGTGACGCACAGCACGCGGCTCGCGGCGCGGCTCGACCGGCGGGTGACGCTGGCGTCGGGCGTGGTGGTGGCAGCGTGACGGCGGCGCTGTGGACATTCGCCACGCTCGTTAGCCACTGGCGGCGCCATCCGCTCAACCTCGCGACGCTGCTCGCGGGGCTTGCGATCGCGACGGCGCTATGGAGCGGCGTGCAGGCGCTGAACCGTCAGGCGCGCGCGAGCTATGACCGTGCCGCGGCCGTGCTGGGCGAAGCCAACGCGGCGACGATCGTCGCGACCAAGCGGGCGACGCTGCCGGAGAGCGACTACGTCGCGCTGCGGCGCGCGGGCTTCAAGGTCTCGCCAGTGCTCGAGGGTACGGTGCGGCTCGGCGCGCAAAGTTATCGCCTGGTCGGCATCGATCCGCTGACGGCGCCCAAGGGCGCGGCGGCGCCGGGGCTGGCGACCGGCGATGACCTCGAGGCGTTCCTCAAGGCGCCGGGGCGGACACTTGTCGCGCCGGAGACGCTCGCGGAGCTTGGCGTCGCGCCGAGTGCGCGGCCCGTGACGGAGCGGGGCGAGGCGCTGCCGCCTCTTGTCGGGGCCGACACTGTGGCGCCGGGGATGCTCGTGGTCGACATCGGCGCGGCGCAGACGCTCCTGGGGCGACCCGGCCAGCTCACGCGCCTCGTTTCGCCGCCAGACGAGGTCCCCGATTCGGGGGCGCTCGCGGCCGTGGCCGGCGATCGGCTGCGCATCGAGGTGATCGAGGACGGCGGCGATCTCGCGCGGCTTACGGACAGCTTCCACCTCAATCTCACGGCCTTCGGCCTGCTGGCGTTCATCGTCGGCTTGTTCATCGTACATGCCGCCGTCGGGCTGGCGTTCGAACAGCGGCTCGGCACGGTCAGGACGTTGCGCGCAGTCGGCGTGCCGCTGCGGCTTCTGATGGCCGTGCTGGTCGGGGAGGTGGTGCTGTTCGCGCTTGTGGCCGGGGGCGTGGGAATCGTCGGCGGCTATGTGATAGCGGCGGCGCTGCTGCCGAACGTGGCGGCGAGCCTCGAGGGACTTTACGGCGCGCATGTCGGCGGGTCGCTGGCGATCGAGGCCGGCTGGTGGCTCGCGGGACTCGGCATGGCGGTCGTTGGCGCACTCGCCGCCTCGGCGGTGAGCCTCGCCAAGGTGGCGCGGTTGCCGCTGCTCGCGGTCGCCAAGCCGCTCGCGTGGCGCGAAGCGCAGCAGGCGCAGCTCCGACGGCAGGGGGTGCTCGCCGTGCTGTGTCTCGGCGTTGCGCTCGTTGCCTACGCGGCCGGACACGGGCTCGTCGCCGGCTTCACGGTGATCGCGGGCGTGCTGCTCGGTGCGGCGCTGCTGCTGCCGCTGCTGCTCTCCGCGCTGCTGCAACTCGGCGAGCGTTTCGCGCAAGGCGCGCTGGCGCGCTGGTTCTGGGCCGATGCGCGCCTCGGGCTTTCGGGCCTCTCTCTGGCGCTGATGGCGTTGCTGTTGGCGTTGGCGGCGAACGTCGGGGTCGGCACGATGGTGGAAGGCTTCCGGCGCACCTTCACGCACTGGCTCGATGAGCGCCTCAACTCGGAAATCTACTTCGACGCGGCGAACGCGGCGGACGGTGAGCGGATCGCGGCGTGGCTCCAGGGGCGGGCGGAGGTGACGGCGATCCTGCCGGTGTGGCGCGCGGATACGCGCATCGCGGGCTGGCCGGTCGATGTGGTGGGCACGCGCGATCACGCGACGTACCGCGAGCATTTCTCGCTCATTTCGTCGGCGCGCGATGCGTGGGACCGGGTGCGTGAGGGAACAGGCGTGCTCGTCTCCGAGCAGCTCGCGCGGCGGATGGGTCTCGGGCTTGGCGGCGTGCTCGCGATGCCGACGGCGGATGCGGTGTGGGAGGTGCCGGTGGCCGGCATCTATCCTGACTACGGCAACCCGAAGGGGCAGGTGCGCGTCAACGTCGATCAGCTCGTGCGCCACTGGCCCGAGGCGCGGCGGACGAGCACCAGCCTGCGCGTCACGCCGGGCGAGGTGGATTCGCTCATCGCGGAGCTGCAGGCGGAGTTCGGCGCTGCGGTGGCGCGGATCGTGGATCAGGCGTCGCTCAAGGCGGCCTCGCGCGGGATTTTCGAGCGGACGTTCGCGGTGACGGCGGCGCTCAACACCTTGACGCTCGTGGTGTCAGGGATTGCGCTCTTCGCGAGCCTGTTGACGCTCTCCGGCGCCCGGCAGGCGCAGGTCGCGCCGGTGTGGGCGCTCGGCGTGCCGCGGCGGCTGCTCGGGCGCATCGAGATCGGCAAGCTCATGGTGCTGGCCGCCGTCACGGCGCTCTTCGCTGTTCCGCTCGGTCTCGTGCTCGCGTGGTGCCTGGTCGCCATCGTCAATGTGCAGGCCTTCGGTTGGCGGCTGCCGTTCCACGTGTTTCCCGGGCAGTGGGCGATGGTCCTGGCGCTTGCGCTGGTGACAGCCTTTGTGGCGGCGCTCATTCCCGTGGTGCGTCTCGCCCGCGCGACGCCGCAGGATCTGCTCAGGGTGTTCGCCAATGAGCGGTAGCTCGCGCATGCTCGTCGTTGCGTGCCTGATGGTGGCGTTGGCGTACGCAGGCAGTCGCGCGATCGCCGGCGGGTTCGCGGGGCTGGGCGAGGAGGCAGCGGGTTTCGCCGAGGTGGTGCCTGGCCGCGCGATGACGTTTCCGGAGGATTTCGGCGCGCATCCCGAGTTCCGCATCGAGTGGTGGTACGTGACCGCGAACCTCGCCAATGCGTCGGGCGCACGCTACGGCGTGCAATGGACGCTCTTCCGGCAGGCGCTGAGCCCTGGACCCGAGCGCGCGGGGTGGGCGAACCAGCAGGTGTGGATGGGGCATGCGGCGGTGACGAGCGCCGGCTCGCACCGTTTTGCCGAAACGCTTGCGCGCGGCGGCGTCGGGCAGGCGGGCGTCACGGCGCGGCCGTTCAAGGCGTGGATCGACGACTGGACATTCGCTTCCGTGGAGGGTGCCGATGGGCTTTCCGCCACGACGCTTTCGGCGACGGCGAAGGATTTTTCCTATGCGCTGACGCTCACGTCGAAGCGCGCGCCGGTGCTGCAGGGCGAGAGCGGTACTAGCGTGAAGTCGGAGCGGGGGCAGGCGTCCTATTACTACAGCCAGCCGTTCTTCGAGGTCGCGGGCACGCTCGAGGTGGACGGGCGCAGCGTTGCGGTGACGGGCCAAGCGTGGATGGACCGCGAGTGGAGCAGCCAGCCTTTGGCGTCGGACCAGAAGGGCTGGGACTGGTTCTCGCTGCATCTGCCTGGCGACGAGAAGCTGATGCTGTTCCGGTTGCGCAGCGACACCGGTGGGGCGTTCCGATCGGGGAACTGGATCGGCGCCGACGGATCGGTTGCGGCGCTCGCAAGCGACGACATCGTGCTGACGCCGGGTGGCGTCACGGAGGTGGCCGGGCGGCGGCTTTCGCTTGCGTGGACGGTCGAGGTCAAGAGCCGCGGGCTCAAGGTCATGACGGTGCCGCTTCACGCGCAAAGCTGGATGGGGACGGCGTTTCCCTATTGGGAAGGGCCGATCAGATTCTCCGGCTCGCACGCGGGGGTCGGCTATCTCGAGATGACGGGGTATTGAGGGCTAGCGCGTCTTCTGGCCGGAGGCTTTTTCGACGGTAGCCATGGTGACGGCGACGGTGTCGCCTTCGCGCAGGAGGGCGTTGGGCGAGAGGATGACGCGGTCCTCGCTGCCGAGGCCGGCGACGATCTCGACACGCTCGCCGAAGTCGCGGCCGACCGAGACGGCGCGGAAGGCCACCTTGGCCTCGCCGTCGTTCATCTCGGCGACGGCGACCTTCTGGCGTCCGTCGCGCGTCACAAGCGTGTTGGCGGGCACGGTGACGGGCACGCGGTCGCGAGAGATGTCGAGCGTCACGAGGCCGGTCAGGCCGGCGGGGATGCGCTCGTCGGGGTTGGGCATGGTCAGCTCGGCGCGCATGGTGGAGGACGCCTGATCGATGAGGCCGGCGCGACGCACGAGCTTGGCGGCGAAGGACTCGCCGGGCAGCTCCGCGAACGTCACCTTGGCCGCGTTGCCGTTGCGGACCTTGAGGGCGTCGGTCTGCGGAATGTCGAGCTCGACGCGCAGCTCGTCCAGACGCGCGATGCGGAAGAGCGGCGCGCTCGGCTGAGAATCGGAAGCCGCAATGCGATCGCCGCGCTCGACGGCGCGGGAGACGACGGTGCCGGCAAAGGGCGCGCGCAGCGTGAGGAAGCCCTGCACCTCGGTCAGGCGATGCACCTCGGCCTCGGCGGCGGCCAGATCGGCTTCCGCCACGCGCTCGTTGGAGGTGCGCTCGTCGCGCTGCTGCTCGGAGACGTGGCCCTGCTTGACGAGTGTGTCGGCGCGGCCGGCGTTGACGCGCGCGAAGTCGAGGCGGGCGCGGACTTGCTCGACCGAAGCTCTGGCGCGCGCGAGCTCCTGGTCCACCTCGGGCGCCTCGATGACGAGCAGCACGTCGCCGGCCGCGACCTTGTCGCCGATGTCGACGAGGCGCTTGGCCGCGACGCCGCTTGCGCGCGAGGCGACCACCGCCTGCTCGGCGGGTGCAGTGCGGCCGGTGAGCGTGATGGTGCCCGTCTCGCGCAGCGGCTCGGGGTGCACGATGCGCACCGTCTTGGGCTTGGGCTCGGCTTTCCGTGCCGGCGCTGCGTCCTTCGTGATGGCGACGGCGGTGACCGGCGAGGTCAACTGTTGCGTCCAGGCGAAATAGACGGCTCCGGCCGCCGCAAGGCCGGTTATGCCTGCCAGTAGACTACGGGAGATGGTCATCGATCCTCGTCTCTCATGCGCTCGTGGCAAGGCCATGACGTGAAGGCTCAGTCGTCGCGTCGTGCTTCGCCTCTTGGGTGCCGGGGCGCTGGCGCGCGAGCATGGCGAACAGGAACGGGACCAGCGTCAAGGTGGCAACCGTGCCGAGCATCAGTCCACCGACGACCGCGCGGCCGAGCGGGGCGTTCTGCTCGCCGCCCTCGCCGGCGCCGAGCGCCATGGGTAGGATGCCGACGATCATGGCGGTGGCGGTCATGAGCACGGGGCGCAGGCGCGTGCGTGCGGCGTCGATGGCGGCCGCGGCGGGCGTCAAGCCCTCGAGGAGACGGTCGCGCGCAAAGCTCGTCACCAGCACCGAGTTCGCCGTCGAGACGCCGATGACCATGATGAAGCCGGTGAGCGCCGGGACCGAGAGCGGCGTTCCAGTGGCGAGGAGGCCGAGCAACGCGCCGGTGATGGCGACCGGCAATCCGCTCATGGCAATGAAGGGGAAGAGCCACGACTGGAAGTTCACCACCATCACCAAGTAGACGAGCACGGCCGCAAGCGCGATGCCGCCCGCCATCTCGGTGTAGGCCTGCATCATGGAGCGGGCGCGGCCGGCGACCTCGATGCGGTTGCCGGGCTTCAGGCGGGTCTCGATGTCGGCAATGGCGCGTGCCACCTCGCCGTAGACGCCGCCCAGATCGCGGCCCTCGACGTTGGCGAGCACGGTGACCGTCGGCATCAGCGTGGTGCGGTCGATGTTGGCGGGGGCCTGGCGCATCTGCAGGCTGGCGATGGTGCGCAGCGCCACCGTCTGTCCGCCCTGCGAGGCGCGCACCGGCGTGTTCAGCAACTGCTCGACCTCGACGAGGTTCGAGGGCGGGGCGACGATCTGGACGGTGTAGGAGCTGCCGACCGTGGGATCGGCCCAGAAGGTCGGCGACACGGTACCGCCGGTGCCGAGCACGCCCAGGATGGCGCTGGCGGCGTCCTGCGGCGTGACGCCGATCTGCAGCGCGCGCGTGCGATCGATGTCGATGTAGTAGCTCGGCAGGTTGCGCACCTGGCGCACCGCGACGTCGACGGCGCCGCGGATGCCGCGCATGCGCTCCTGGAGCAGACGGGCGGCTTCGCCGTTACCCGTCACGTCGCGCCCGATGAAGCGCACCTCGATGGCGGTCTGGGCAGAGCCGGCGAGCGTCTGGGCCGTCGCGTCGGCGGGACGGAAATAGACGGTGAGCTCGGGGAAGCGCTCGCGCAGCATGCGGCGGACGGCGCTGAGATAGCCGGCCGTTCGCCCATGCTCCTCGGCGAGTTGGATCAGGACCTCGCCGTCGAACGAGCCGATGACGCCGCTCTCGACCCAGGCGAGGTTGACAGGTTCGGGGGCGCCGATGTTCTCGGCGATGAAGCCGATCTCGTTTTCGGGAATGACGTCGCGGATGGCGCGCTGCACGTCGGCGAACACGCGCGCCGTCTCCTCGATGCGCTGGCCGGGGGCGGAGCGCAGATAGATGCGGATCATGCCGGCGTCGGTCTCGGGGAAGAACTCGCTGCCGAGGCGGGTCGCGGTCCAGGCGCCGACGGCAACGACCATGGCGAGGGCGGCGAGCGGCAGGCTCTTGTGGCGCGTGAGGAAGCCGATCAGCGCGGCGGCGCCGTGCGAGGCAGCCCTGATGAGGCCCTCGAAGCCGCCGCTCGCCGCGTGCTCAGCGCCCGCCTTGTGCGTGTGGAGCATCATGGTGGCGAGGGTGGGGACGAGCGTGCGCGAGAGCACGTAGGAGGCGACAAGTGCGAAGATCACCGACAGCGCGAGCGGGATGAAGACGAATGCGGCCGTGCCTGTGAGCAGGAAGAGCGGAGAGAAGACGATGCAGATCGAGAGCGTGGAGACGAACTCGGGGAAGGCGACCTCGCTCGCGCTTTTCAGCGCCGCCTCGCGCAGGCCGAGCCCGAGATCGAGATTGCGGTTGATGTTCTCGATCTCGACCAGCGCGTTGTCGACGAGAATGCCGATGGCAAGCATCAGGCCGCCGAGCGTCATCAGGTTGAAGGTGTGGCCGGCCAGCGCGAGGCCTCCGACGGAGGCGAGAAGCGCGAGCGGGATCGAGGTCAGCACGATCAGCGACGAGCGCCAGCTGCCGATGAAGAGCAAGACCACGAAACCGACCAGGAGGCCGACCACGACGCCCTCCTTCAGGATGCTGTCGACGGCGTGCTCGACGAAGATCGACTGATCGAAGATGGGCTCGATGGTGAGCCCTTCGGGCGCCGCGGCGCGCAGCTCGGGCAGTCTGCGCCGGATCTCGCGCACGATGTCGAGGGTCGACGCATTGCCGAGCTTCAGGATGGAGACCAGCACGGCGTTCTGGCCGTCGAGGCGGGCGATGTTGGTCTGCACGGCCTGGCCGTCGCGCACGCTCGCCACGTCGGAAATCTTGATGGTGCGGCCTTCGACGGAGCGCAACGGGAGGTCGGCGAAGGTGGCGACCGTCTCCGGGGCGGCGTTGGTCATGATCAGGATCTCGCGCGTGCCCGTGCGCAGCGTGCCCGAGGGGAGCGTGAGGTTCTGCGCGGCGATGGTGCGCGCGACATCGCTCGGCGACAATCCGTGCGCCTGCAAGGCCTCGGGGTCGAGGTCGATCATCACCTGGCGCGCCGCGCCGCCGTAGGGCAGCGAGAGGCGAATGCCGGGAATGGACTGGATCTGGGCACGGAGCTGCAGGCGCGCATAGTCGTAGAGGGCGCCGTCGCTCAGCGTGTCGGAAGCCAGCACGAGCTGCAGGATGGGCACCGACGAGGGCACGTAGGGAATGATCAGCGGCGGCGTGGTGCCGGGCGGCATGCGGCGCAGGATGGTCTGGCTGACCGAGGTCACCTGGGCGAAGGCGTTGGTGACGTTGGTGTCGGGCTGAAACGCGACGCGGACGATGGCGACGCCGTTCAGCGTCTCGGAGCGCAGCTCACGGATGTTGTCGACGTTGTTCATGATGGCAAGCTCGCTGAACGAGGTCAGCTTGCTGGCCATCTCCTGAGCGTTGAGGCCCTGATAGGTCCAGACGATGTTGATGGCCGGGATGTTGACGGCGGGAAGAATGTCCGTGGACATACGACGCGCCGAGAGACCGCCGACGAGGAGCAGCAAAATCGCGAGAACGCCGACGGTGTGGCGGTGCGCGATGGCGTATCGGACGATCCACATGCCCCGTTTTCCCTTGTGTTCAAGGCCGCGATGCGCCCGGCTGCGCCGTGCCGAGTTCATATTTTTATGAATTCAAGGGGTTGTAGCGCACTCTCCGGACGCTGGGCAGCGGCCTCAGCGTCGCGGCGGGCAATGCTCGATACCGGAGGGGCAGAACGGGGGGTAAAAAAGAGCGGAGCCACAGGGGACTCCGCTCTCCGGCCGGGATGGATGTGGAGAGGACGGCCGGTTAGGCGACGGGAGTGATGCGCGAGGCGACACGATGTCCGTGCTGCTCGCGATAGTGGACGCGCACTTTCTCGCCAGCGCGCAGCCCCACGCCCATGAGGCGCGGATCGTAGCGGTAGACCTCGTTCCTGATGATCAGGCTATGGCCGCGCGGGTTGAGATGGTCGATGCGGCCCGTGATGGTTTGCGTGGGGCTCGCGGCGGCCGCCCCGGCGGCGGCCGTAAGGGCGAGGGCTGCACTCGTGACTTTCTTGACGGCTCGCATTGTCGTGTCTCGCGCATCACTTCGTGTGGTGAACCTTGGAGGCGAGCATCTTGCCGTCCTTCATCTCGTAGGTGACGGCGACCTTGTCGCCGGCCTTGATTTTGTTGAGCTTGACGCCGGTCGCGACCTCGAAAGTATCGCCGCTCGAAAGGATCAGCTCGTGCTTGGCGATGTCGGTCGATTTGACGTCGCCGGTCTTGGTCTGCGTGGCGGCGAGGGCGGCGGTGGAGAGGGCCGCGAGCGCGGCGAGCGCGAAGGGTGCGAGGGCTGTCTTGGACATCGGGGCTCCTTGAGTTTCCTGTCTCGGGTTCCGCCGTGCGGGCGGCAGAGACTGTTATGAGCCGCCGAGCTTGCGTCTCCTTGGCCGGGCGCATACGGATTCGTAAAGGGCGGGCTTACGCGGCGGCTATGCTCGGGAAGGAGATGGCGACGCGCAGGCCCGGCGCGTGGTCGCCGAGCGCGATGTGCGCGTCGTGCAGCTCGGCGATGGCTTGAACGAGCGTCAATCCCAATCCGCTTCCCGGCGTCGAGCGGGCGCGCTCGAGCCTGTAGAGGCGGCGAAAGACTTTCTCGCGCTCCAGCTCGGGAATGCCGGGGCCGTTGTCGGTGATCTCGGCGCGATAGCCGTCCCCTTCATCGTAGAGCGCGAGCGCGATGCGCGTGCCGGCCGGGCAGTGGCGAATGGAGTTCTCGATCAGGTTGGCGAAAAGCTGCAGCAGCAGCTCGCGGTCGCCCTTGACGATGGCGGGCTTGGCGCGCGCATTGCCGGCGACGAGCTGATGGCCCGCGTCCTCGGCGACGGCGGTGTAAGTGTCGGCGACGTCGTCGAGCACGGCGCCGAGATCGATGCTGGCGAAGCGTGCGCGCCGTGCACCGGCCTCGATCTGCGTGATGCGCAGAAGCGCGTCGAAAGTCTCCATCATGGCGTCGAGATCGCCGAGCGCTTCCTCGATGGCGCTCTTGAAGTCGGCCGTCGTCTTGGCGGACCGGCTCGTGATGTCGAGACGCTGGCGCAGGCGGCCGACGGGCTTCTTCAGGTCGTGGGCGATGTCGGACGAGGACTGGTTGACGCTCTCGATGAGCTTTTGCAGGTGATCGAGGGTGTGGTTGACCTGCCCCGCCACGTGGTCGATGTCGTCGCCCGATCCGGACAGCGGCACGCGGGCGCCGATCCTGCCTTCGGAAACGGCGGACAGCGTGTTGGCGAAGGCGTCGATGCGGTGCTGGGTGCGGGCGGCGATGAAGGCGCCGCAGAGCCCGCCGAGCAGCGTGGTGGCCAGGAGGCCGATGCCGAGCACCTCGAGCAGGAAGGTCTGAGTCTGGCGCAGCTCGCGGTTGGAGCTGCCGACGAGAAGGCGGCCCTGGGAGACGGGCTGCCACAGGGCTTGGAAGCGGTCGTCCGGCTCGCCGTTGTCCCAATCGGCCTCGATGGCGGAACGCTCGAGCTCGATCCAGGAGTCGGAGGTCTTGATGCCGTTGACGTTGCCGGCGATGTGGTGGCCGCGCTCGTCGAGCAGCTCGACGATGAAATCGGAATCGCGCACCGAGCCGCTCTCGCCGGTGACGACGGCCGCCAGCGCGTCGAAGCCCTTCTGCTGGTCGACGGCCTGCAGCGCTTGCATCGTCTCCTCGGTGCGCAGCTTGATCTGGTCGGTCAAGCGGGCGGTGATGCCGAAGAAGAGGATGGCAAAGAGGGCGATGACGGTAGTCGCGAAGAGGGCTGTGAAGGTTGCCGCCAGCCGAACCGGAGTCCGCTTCAACACGTCTCGGGCTCCCTCACGGCCTCGCGCTCCCGTCAGGACGTCGCTTCGTGCAGGCTATAGCCGCTGCCGCGAATGGTGTGGATCAGCTCGGTCGCAAACGGCTTGTCGATCTTGGTGCGGAGGCGTGAGATGTGCGTCTCGACCACGCTGGTCTTGGGGTCGAAGTGGAAGCTCCATACGCGCTCGAGCAGCATGGTGCGGGTGACGACGCGACCCTTGTTGCGCATCAGCACCTCGAGCAGGCGGAACTCGCGCGGCTGAAGCTCGATCTCGGTCGAGCCGCGGTAGACCTTGCGGCTGATGAGGTCGAGGGAGAGATCGCCGACCCTGAGGCGGGTCTCCTCGCCCTTCAAATGCGGGCGGCGCGCGAGCGCGTTGAGGCGGGCATGCAGCTCGGAGAAGGAGAACGGCTTCACGAGGTAGTCGTCGCCGC
>JBFXEP010000014.1:0-18861 GCA_050179995.1 Hyphomicrobium sp. | reverse complement strand
CGCCTGCGGAAACGGAGACCAACTTCTCGCTGTTCTCGAGCGCGATGTCGGTCACCTGGTTGACGGCCGCATAGAGCTGATAAAGCGCGCCCTTTCTGTAAGGGTAGACCTGGATGGCGTTGATGTAGCCGTCCTTGACGGGCTCAAGGCGCGCCGCATCATTGGCTCCGGACACGCGGTCCTTCGGCGGACGCTCATCTTTCGACTTCTCGCCGGGCTTCTGGACCGGCTTGAGTTGGCCAGGCAGCGGCAACGGCTTGGGCACCTCGACGTATTGCACGAGCGGCTGCGGCTTGGGCTCGAGGCGGGCCGGCTTGTATGTGGCGGGCTCGAACAGCGGAATCTCCGGCACCCTGATGTTGGTGGCGCAGCCGCAGAGAACGCTCGTCAGCGCCGCGGCGGCATAGATGAGTGAGAATTTCATTTGGGGTCTCCTGTGGCGGCGTCTTGCGACCAGTTGAAGGTGTGCACATAGATGCCGAGCGGGTTCTTGCGTACCGCCTCGGCGGTCCTGGGTGGCGTGATAACGATGGAGAACAGGCCTGTGAGCCGGCGGGTCTCCTTCAGGGCGCCGCCCTCGAAGGTCCGCTCCAGCCAGCGGATGTGGAACGACGAGTCGGAAGCACGGACGACGCTGGTCACCTCGACCGCGACGGTCTCGCGGCCGACCTTGGCGAAGGGGTCGTTGTCGCGCGCGTGCTCATTGAGCGTGACGGCGGCTCGCTCGGTGGCGAAGTCATAGGCTTTGAGCCAGTTCTGCTTGACGACCACAGCATCGCTCGACAGCGAGCGCACATTGTCGACGAAGCGCGCCAAGTGATAGGCGATCTGCGCGTCGTTCGGCTTGTAGGTCTCCGCCGCCGGCCCGACAGCACGCGCGCCGCCGCGTGGATCGACCTCGACGATGTACGGTGTCGTCGTGGCCGCTCGGCCGATCCATAGGAGCGACACGCCGAGGATCAGCGACACGCTGACGCTTCCCAGCGCCACTAGCCGCCAATTGTGCGCCTGCACGCGGGCACTGCCGATTCGCTCGTCCCACACCTGGGCCGCCTTCTGATAGGGCGTGACCGGCTCCGGTGTCTCGCCGTAGCGCAACGTCGAACGCTTGAATGACATGCGTGCCTACTCCTTCTATTTGCTGGTCTTGAGATCCGGGCCGCCGCCGCTCGCGGACCGGTCGCCCTCGCGCAGCGCATGGGCGGCAACCATGCCGGCCTGGGTCAACTGCTGCCGCCGTGCTAGGCTTTGCGCCCAGGCCGGTGGGTTGGGCTGAACCGCGCCACTCGATCCGGCGTCCCCACCGCCCGCGGGCGAACCTGTATCGCGATACCCTTGGGCGGCTCCCTGCCGGTAAGCATCGCGGATCGGCGCCGTGGCCGATGCGGCGAGGCGTGAAGCTGGTCCTGAAAGCGTCGTACGCGCGACGCCCGACAGTCCGCTGGTTTCGAAGGCGGCGCCGACGCGACCTGTCAGAGACGCCGCGGCCTTGATGCCGCCACCTGCGGCGCGGCCGGCTAGGCGGGCACCGCCTGCCGTCGCCAAGCCGCCGGCAACTGCCGCTCCACCAAGCGCCGCGGTGGTGGCCACAGCCGAGCCGGCGCCGAGTTGCGGGGCACCCGAGATCAGACCGGCCGCAATCGCCGGCACGAAGACGGCCAGTCCGAACACCGCGATCGCCGCCAGGATGCACGAAGAGGCCTGGGTCAACGTGATCTCGTCCGACGGCCGGATCAGCGTGCCGAAGAGATTGGCGCCGATCCCGACAACGATCGCCAGTACCATGAGCTTGATGCCGGAGGAGATGACGTTGCCGAGGACCCTTTCGGCGAGAAAGGCTGTCTGACCGAACAACGCGAATGGCACCAGCACGAAACCCGCGAGCACCGTCAGCTTGAACTCGATGATGGCGATGAAGAGCTGGACTGATAGCACGAAGAAGGCGAGCAGCACGATCATCCACGCCAACATGAGGACGGCGATGGTGGCGAAGTTGGAGAAGAAGGTCGTGAAGCCCATCAGCTCCCCAGCCTTCTCCAGGAGTGGCCTGGATGCGGTGTAGCCGGTCGACGCCACGAAGCCCGGCCGCATCAGGTCGGCAGCCGTCAGCGAGGTGCCAGAGGCTTTGAGACCAAGTCCGGCAAACGATTGGAAGACAATATCGGCGAGCTCCCGGAAGTTGGAGAGGAGGAGCGCGAAGAAGCCGACGTAAAGGACTTTCTTGATCAGCTGCGCCGGAACGTTGTCCTCGCCGGCGAGGGCCCAGAACAAGCCGGCAAGCGTGATGTCGATCGCCACCAGCACGCTGGTCAGGAACGCGACGTCGCCGGCGAGCAATCCGAACCCGCTGTCGATGTAGCGGCTGAAGGTCTCGGTGAAGCGATCGATGATGGCGAGATCGTCCATGTGGTCCTCTGGCATCTGGGCAAAGTTTCGCCGCCGGCGGAAACGTCCGCCGTTGGTGTCGTCTGCGGTCGAGCGTCAGAGAGCGGCTAATGCGGGTAGTCGGTGCACGCGATTCGTGCGGCCTTAACGGCCTGTCGAGTATGCGGATCCTGTTCCAACGAAGGACTTGAAGCGTTCCCGCGCCTCATCCTCGGTAGCGAGATCCCGCGCCCGGGTCAGCGTCTCGGCACGCGTCTGCGCCGCAAGCAAACCCTGCAGCGCGAGAGACTGCTTGACGCTGAGGCCGGTGAGCTCGTTGCCGGCTTGCGCTGCCTCGAGCGCCCCAACGGCGTGGCGTGAGCTCGCCAGCGCGTCGCCGAGCAGCCGGGCGTCGGTCTCCATGCTGTCGGCAATCTGGCCCTGCACGAGCGCCGAGCGCCTAAAGGCGGCGTACTCCTCTTCCCAGCGAGTCTTGGCATTGCGCAGCACGTCGTCGGAGGACAGCGCTGCCGACACTTGTCCTGGAAAAATGTCATCGTAGCTGTTTTGGGTGTCGCGCAGGCGCAACGCGAGCCCTTCGCCGGCCTGGACCTGGCTTTGGATATCGGAAAGCGTGCGTTGCAGATCGGGAGAGATCGTCGTGCCGAGCGACGCGAGGTTCTGATCCATGCGCAGAAGAACCTCGGCCTGGTTCTGTAGCGAGCGAATCTGATTGTTGATCTGCTCGAGCGCACGCGCGGCTGAGAGCAGGTTCTGCTGGTAGTTCGAGGGATCGAACACCGTCATCTGTGCCAGCGACAATGACACACCGATGGACGGAGCACCGGCGACGACCGCCAACATCATGAGCACTCTGCTGCGGGACCTCATTGGCCAGCTCCTTTCACTTTGCTCGGAGAGATGCGGAAGGGTGAGAGGCGTTGCGGCAGCGACGCGCCGCCCGGCAGCCCAGGCAACGGCGTGTCGCCGGACACGGGCATCGTACCGAGCGCTTGCGACTTGACGGGCTTGCCGCTTGTTGGCGCCTCAGGTTGCAGCACTTCATCCAGCGCCGCCTTTTGCAGGGGCGGCGGGATGGCTGCCGGCATCTGCCAACCACCGAGGAGGTCGGCAGCCCAGCCGAGTCCCTTGGCGGCGAGGAAGCGCGCCGCAAAGTTCTTCGGATCGCTCGTCTCGAGGCAGCGGTCTATGAGCTGCTGATCATCGGGCGAAGACGCGCCGCAGAGAGCAAGCGCAACCGGACCGAGACCCAGCTCGAAAAGCCGGTTGCCGCGGGCGGTCTGGGCGTAGTAGTCGCGCTTCGGCGTCGCCGTGCTCAGGATCTCGATCTGGCGGGCATTGAGCCCGAAGCGCTCGTAGACCGTCCGCGCCTGCGGCTCGAGCGCGCGATCGTTGGGCAGAAAGAACCGTGTTGGGCAGCTTTCGATCAGCGCGGGGGCGATGCTCGACCGCTCGATGTCGGCCAGCGACTGCGTGGCAAAGACCACCGCGACATTGCGCTTGCGCAGGGTCTTCAACCATTCCCGGATGCGTGAGGCGAACAGCGCGTCGTCAAGGAAGGTCCACGCCTCATCGAGGACCAGCAAAGTGGGCCGGCCGTCGAAACGCGCCTCCAGACGGTGGAAGAGGTAAGTCAGCACCGGTGGGATCAAGGCCTTGTGCGGCATGAGCTGCTCGAGCTCGATGTGCAGCACGTCCGTGTCGGCGATCTGCTCGCAGGAGCCATCCAATAGCCGGCCGTAAGCGCCTTCGAGCGTGTAGGGCGACAGGGCGGCCACCAGCGGCGCCGACTGGATCAGGACGGCGAGCCCGGTCAGCGTGCGCTCGGCGCGCGGTGCCGATGCCAGGCTTTGGAGCGCCGTCCAGACCGCGTCCTTGACGTCGGGCGTGACGCGGACTCCTTCCGCCGCCAGCAGGGCCGTGACCCACTGCAAGGCGAAGGCGATCTCGCCCGGCTCGTCGATGCGCGCGAGCGGCTGCAGAGAGAGCGTGCCCTCGAGACCGAGGTCCATGCTGGCGCCCCTCATAGCCAGGATCGCGGCTCGGGCCGAGCGGCCACGGTCGAACAGCACGACCTGTGCGCTGATGAAGCGGCGGAACTGGAACGCCAGCAATGCGAGGAGCACCGACTTGCCGGCGCCGGTTGGTCCCACGACCAGCGCATGACCGACATCGCCGACGTGCAGGTCGAGCCGGAACGGCGTCGCGCCGCGCGTCTCCGCCATCATCAGCGTCGGCGCATTGAGATGGCGGTTCATCTCCGGTCCCGCCCACACTGCCGACACCGGCATCATGTGGGCCAAGTTCAAGGTGTGCACGATCGGCTGGCGAATGTTGGCGTAAGGATTGCCAGGGAGCGATCCAAGCCAAGCCTCCACGGCGTTCAGGCTCTCTCGGATTGTGACGAAGCCGCGTGTGTTGACGATGCGCTCGACGGCGAGCAGCTTTTCGTTGGCCTGGCGCGCGTCTGCATCTGCCACGACGATGGCGGTCGTCATGTAGCCGAACGCGACGTCGTCCTGTCCGAGTTCCTGCAGTGCCTCGTCGGCGTCGATGGCCTTGTTGTCGGCGTCGGGGTCGACGAGTGCCGTCTCGCGATTGAACATGACCTCCCGCAAGATGGCGCCCACCGACTTGCGCTTGGCGAACCATTGACGCCGGAGCCGCGTCAGATGGCGTGTGGCCTCGGTCTTGTCGAGGGCGATCCATCGGGTGGTCCAGCGATAGGCGAAGCCCAGGTCGTTCAGGGCATCGAGTAGTCCCGGGACCGTGGCGTTGGGGAATCCAAGGACGGACAGGACCCGCAGATGCTGATCGCCCAGCTTCGGCTCGAGCCCGCCGAGAAACGGACGATCGCAGAGGATCGCATCGACATGGGCGGGGATCGCCGGCACGGCGACCAGGTGCCGTTTGTCGGAGATTGTGCCGTGCAGGTAGGTGAGCGTCGCCGCGTCGTCGAGCGCCTCGGCCTCGGGCAGGATTGTGGCGAGCATCTGCAAGGCCCGGTCGGTCTCGGTGATGAACCATTCGAGCTGCGCTCGCGGTTCGACGTTGACGGCCGTTTCGACGCTGCGCTCATAGAGCAGCCGATCGGCGCGCGCCTCGTTCTCCGGCGGTGGCAGGTAGAGGAACGTCAGATAGTACCGGCTCTCATGGTGCGCGCCGTCGGCGCTGAAGGCGGCATAACGTTCCTGGTCAACAAGCCACGAGGCCGGATCGGCGAAGCACGCCCCCGGATACTGGTTGGCGGGAATACGCACGGCCTCGAAGAAAAGCGCCCAGCCGTCACCGAACCTCTTCAAGACATTGTTGAGCCGCGCGGTCACCGAGACCAGCTCGGCCTCGGTCGCACTGTCGAGGTCGGGACCGCGATAGCGCAGCGTGCGCTGGAAAGAGCCGTCCTTGTTGAGGATGACCCCCGGTGCCACGAGGCAGGCCCAAGGCAGATAATCGGCCAGGCCGGTCGATTCCTTTCGGTACTCGGTAAGGTTTAGCATGCGAGTGCTCCCTTGTGGCGAGCATGACGGGACAGGACGGTGAGGAACGCCGGGTCCTTGCGCGTAACCCAGACGGCGATGGCGTGACCGGCGATCCAGATCAGCAGTCCGGCCAGCCACAAGCGCAAACCGAGACCGATCGAGGCGGCCAGCGTTCCGTTCAGAATGGCAAAGTTGCGCGGACTTCCTGCCAGCAGGATCGGCTCGGTCAGCGACCGATGCAGAGCAACCTCGTAACCTGGTGTCGTGGATGGTTGACCGATCATAGGATGTTGACACTCCAAGTTCTGTGATGGGTAGCTTCAGTTGATGAGGGCGCCGCCGGCGAAGGAGAAGAACGACAGGAAGAAGGAGGTAGCGGCGAAGGCGATTGAGAGACCGAATACGATCTGCAGCATGCGGCGGAGACCGCCGCCCATGTCGCCGAAGGCGAGGCTGAGGCCGGTCACGATGATGACAACGACGGCTATGACCTTGGCGACCGGGCCTTCGATCGACTCCAGAATCCGCTGCAGCGGTGCCTCCCAAGGCATGCCAGATCCTGCGGCGTGCGCCGCACCGACTATCAGGATGAGGCCGAGACCGGCACAGGCAGCACTGCACACGAAACGTCGGACCAAGCGTGACATCTGCGTCCCCCTCTCAAACCGTATGCAACGTGGGTCGTCCGAACGGCTGGAGCTCATAGTCGCCGTCGTCATCCAGCCCCGTGAGCTCGAGCACGCTCTCCACGCGGCGACTGATCCCGCGACCGGCGAGGAACACGACAACATCGATGGCCTCGGCAATGAGTTCGCGCGGCACCGTGACGACGGCCTCCTGCACGAGCTGCTCGAGCCGGTAGAGACCGGCTTCGGCCGAGTTGGCGTGGACGGTGGTGAGGCCGCCGGGATGTCCGGTGTTCCAGGCCTTCAGCATGTCGAGCGCTTCCGGGCCGCGGACCTCGCCGACGACGATGCGGTCGGGGCGCAGCCGCAGGGTCGAGCGCACGAGATCGGCGAGCGATGCGACGCCCGGCTTGGTGCGCAGCGCTACGCAGTCGGCTGCCGCGCATTTAAGCTCGCGGGTGTCCTCCAGGATGAGGACGCGCTCGCCGAGATCGGCGACCTCGGCGAGGAGCGCGTTGACCAGCGTCGTCTTTCCCGAGGACGTCCCGCCGACGACGAGGATGTTCTTGCGGTCGCGCACCCCCAGGGCGAGAGCTGCGGCCTGCGGCGACGACATGATGCCGGCGATCACATAGTCGGCGAGGCGATAGAGCACGTCGGCCGGCTTGCGAACGGCAAAGCAAGGAGCCGGCGCCACTGGCGGCATGACACCCTCGAAGCGCTCGCCCGTCTCCGGCAGCTCTGCGGACACGATCGGCGCCTTGTCGTGCACTTCGCGGCGCACGTGCGCGGCAACGAGCCGGATGATTCGCTCGGTTTCTGCGCTGCCGATGCGCTCGCCGGTGTCCTGGCGGCCGGCAGCGGCTCGGTCGATCCAGAGTCTGCCGTCGGGATTGACCATGACCTCGATCACGGACGGATCGGCCAACGCGGCGGCGATGGTAGGGCCGAAGGCTGTGCGCAGCATTTGCCGGCGGCGGCTTTGCGCGACCTCGGCGGCTGGCAGGGACACGACATCACTCATTGGATGGTCCTTCTTGAGATGCGGCTGGCTGCGTTTGGCCGTTGCGGTGGGGCGGACGGCTCCTCAACGGCGCGTCATCGCCAGCGGTCGCGAACAAGTCGGGCTCGTTGGCGGCGATGGTCTCCAGCACCTCGGAGACGAGCCGCTGGTCCCCGGCGAGACGTCTGCCGATCTGGGCGACGAACACCTGGAAGCGTTCTTTGCCGAGCAGGCGTGCAGGCTCCTGCTCGCTGTGCGGCAGCGGGGGGGTGATGGTGAGGTAGTAGCGCACGAACAGGGCCAGCGTTTCCGTGGCGATGGCCACGTCGCGCCGGATCGTGGATACGGACTTGCTGAGCTCATCGAGCCGCCGGGCGAGGACATCCTCGACGCCGGGATGCCGCTCGGGGATAAGGCTTGCGCGCAGCGCCTCCTCAACCAGAGCCGATTTTCCGCCGTGGCGCTGCCTGGCGATGAGGTCGAACTGGCGGGCCAGCGGCCGCGACAGATAGAGTGTGTAGCGCTTCTTGCTCATCTAGAGACGCAGCCCCGGGAACTGGATCACCTGCTCGAGATCGCCGTCGGCGGGCACCGTCTCGTCGATCGCGATCTCCTGCAGGCCCGCTGCGAACAGCGGCAGATCGCTCACGGGACGCTCCGCCCTCTCCTTCCTGCGGCGCGCGGGCTCCTGCGGACGAACGCGGATGTCGTCTTGCGCTGCATCGGCGCTCACGAACTCCGACCAAGCTTTGTCGAGACGCGCATCGGTTGCGCACGTCTGGCCGGACCAGTCATCGCTGCGCGCGGCAGGTCGATCGGCGACCTGGCCCTCGTCGCGCGTCCGGGCCGGCAAGCGTCGCGCGATGAAGTTGCGGTCGGCGAAGTACCTGAGCTTGCGGGCGCGGATCGGCGGCACGCCCGACACCAGCACCAGCGCCTCGTCCTGCGAGAGTTGCAGAACCTCGCCGGGCGTCAGAAGGGGGCGCGGCGTCTCCTGCTCCGAGATCGTGGTATGCGGCAGCCAGGCCGACAAGCGCTTGCCGGAAAGATTCGTCTGCCGCTTGAGCTCTGTCGCCGTGCCCAGCGCGTCGGATAAACGCTTGGCCGTCCGCTCGTCGTTGGGAGCAAAGGCAATGCGGACGTGGCAGTTGTCGAGGATGGCGTGGTTGATGCCGTAGGCCTTGTCGATTTGGTTCAGAGACTGCGCGACAAGGAAGGCGCGGACGCCGTATCCTGCCAGAAATGCCAGCGACGACTCGAAGAAGTCGAGGCGCCCCAGCGCCGGAAACTCGTCGAGCATGAGCAGCAGTTGGCGCTGCGCAGCATGTGCCGTGCTCTCCGGCAGCGTCTCCGTCAGGCGGCGCGCGACCTGGTTCAGGATCAGGCGCACGAGCGGCTTCGTGCGCGAGATGTCGGACGGCGGCACGACAAGATAGAGCGAGACAGGGCGCTCGGCTTCGAGCAGATCGGCGATACGCCAGTCGGATTGGGCGGTGTTAGCCGCAATCAGCGGATCCCGATAAAGGCCGAGGAAGCTCATGGCAGTTGAGACGACGCCCGAGCGTTCATTTTCGGACTTGTTCAAAAGCTCGCGCGCGACCGAGGCCACTACCGGATGTGCCGTGGGTACCTCGGCCGTGCCAATGTGGTTAGTCGTCAGCATGATCTTGAGGGTGCGCATGATCGAGCGCGATGGATCCGCAAGGAATGTCGCAACACGTTCCAGCGTCTTGTCCTGCTCCGCGTAGAGGACGTGGAGGATGGCGCCCGTGAGTAGGGCGTGAGCCGTCTTCTCCCAATGGTCGCGCCGCTCGCGTGCTCCTTCGGGATCGACGAGGATGTCGGCGATATTCTGGACGTCGCGGACCTCGTTGGCCCCTTTGCGCACTTCGAGCAGCGGGTTGAAGCGCGCCGAGTCGGAATCGGTCGGATCGAAGCGAAGGCAATGGGAGAACTGCGCGCGCCATCCCGAGGTCAGCTCCCAGTTCTCGCCCTTGATGTCGTGGACGACGGTCGAGCCGGTCCAGGTGAGCAGCGTCGGCAGCACGAGGCCGACGCCCTTGCCGGATCGCGTCGGCGCAACGGCGAGCACGTGCTCCGGGCCGTCATGACGCAGATAGCGATCGTCGTAGAGACCGAGCATGACGCCGCGATCATCCAGGAGATTCGCATCTTCGATATCGGTTGTGTCCGCCCAACGGGCGGAGCCATAGGTCGTCGCGACGGACCTGCGGCTCGCCCGCTGGGCGGCTCCCCCAAGCGCGATGGCGCCGCTCAGCAGTCCCCCGACTGCAGCGAGGACGCCGGCGCGCGCGAACACATCTGGCGCTTCATGATCGAAGGCGATCCACCAGGGCAAGAGCTGCCAGGGCGGGTAAATCTTGAGGCCGGCCAGTTCGATCCACGACGCGCCAAGCGCGCTCTGGTACCCGAGCATTGCGGCGGCCCATTGCGTGGCTGCCCATAAACACAGGGTGGTCAGGACGATGGCCGAGGCAATCTGTGCGGCAAGCGTGCGATTCGTCATGGCCTCCCTCGTCCTCGAGCGCTCCACTGCGACTGCCGATCAGCATGGGCGAGGGCCGTCGTCGCGTGAATTGGGAAACGCGGTAATAGGAAGGACGGTGCGGGAAGCGGCGGGATGGATACCGCATAATGCGTTTTGAAGTGTATGCGACCAGCCGCCGGATTCGGATGTTCGATGGCATGACCGCCAACAACGATCACCTGAACTTTAGCGCCAACAAAGCCAGCGGAACCAAAGACCACGGCGTCATCTGCGCCAGGTTCAAATACAAAACCGATTAAGTCGAAGTGCGCGAGATCGCCGCAGAAGCGCCTTAGCGCTGCGAGCCCCCCCGAGGCGCCGAGCAAGGAAGCACCATATACGGTCCGTTGCAGCCTGCCCGTACGGTCCGCACCTGTGCGTATCCGCAATCGGAAGCGATGATGCGCATGAAGCGGTCAAGCGACAGGTCTCCGCCGTACTGGGAAATCAGTCGGCCGCGGCGGTAGCGTCCCCGACGCGAACAATACCGGCACGCCACATTGATCACTGCATGAGGGTAGTCGCTAAGAGTGTCTTCGCGCACGCTGCACCTCCTTGCCGCTCGCCGTGGTCGGGACTGCGAGGGCGGCGGGGTAAGCCACAGTCGGGACCAACGGCGAGCGACTTGACAAAGATAGCAAGCATGGAACAAAACAGGAACATTAAAGTTGCACAATCCACAACGGAGGTTCCATGCCGGATTTCATCCAAGCTCACGCCGCCTTGTTCGATGAACTTGAGCGGCAGGGCATTTATTGCGCCGATGTCGTGAAGCTAACGCTGGCGGTCATGGGCGCTCAGACGATTGTCGAACAGGCGAAGGCCCGCTCGGACGCAGCGTGCCGCAGCGAGCCACGCCCTCGATGCGAAGTCTGCGAGTAGTGGGCTATGGTGCGTCGCAAGGGTGAGTTGTCGAGCGCGATGATCGATCGTGGCTGGCCATATCAAGTAGCGCTTGAAGCGCGGCTCAGCATGGGAGAGCGTTACTTCACGGTGCATTTTTTCTGCGACGACTTGAGCCTCTGTCCGCGTGGCCACTCCTTCCGCCGTGAGAATACTGACTTCAATGTCTATTGCTTCGCCGAACGCGAGCATGCTGAGCGATTCCAAGCGAGGTTCGGCGGGGAGCTATTTGACGCCCAGCTTCAGCCGCGCTGGTATCGCAAGCAGTGACTGGCAATCCAAAGGGCTGACGACTATTTTCAGGGCATGTGTACGCTATATGCCAACACCAAAGCTCGCGAGCTAATCCGCAATCTCTTTCGCGTGTCGGACAATCGCGCTGCGGCATTTGAGCCTTGCTCCGCAATTCTGCCAAGCGAGACGGCGCCTGTGGTGCATTTGGCCGAGGACGGCGAGCGTGAGCTCGTAAACCTGTCCTGGGGGTTCGTGCGGCGAGAAGCTGACAAGGCGCCCCGCCGTACAGTCAACGCAAGGGACGACCAGGTGCGGGGCAATCCCTTCTGGCGGGACTCATTTGCCACGCGTCGCTGCCTGGTCCCTGCGACGAGCTATTCCGAGCCGCTGGGGGTGAAACCCGCAACTTGGCATTGGTTCACGGTCAATGGCGACGACGCGCGACCGCTGTTCGCGTTCGCTGGTCTGTGGCGACACTACAAGGGTCCTTTGAAAAAGGGCGGGCCGGAGGTCAACGTAGACGTCTTCTCCATTGTGACAACCCGGCCCAACGAACTCACGGCCTCAATCAATCATGAGCGGATGCCTGTGCTCCTGACTTCGGAAGCGGATTGGGAGACGTGGCTGAATGGAACGCCCACCGAAGCGTTTGCACTGTGTCGACCTTATCCACACGACCGAATGCGGCACGCGGGATCAGGCATCGAGAAGCGCGACTCCTTCGATACCGAAGATTCCCCTAGTCGCACGCTGCTGCTGTGAGGTGCATGTCCTCCTCATTGGTTCTGCACGTTCCGAAGCGCTTGCGCCCATTGCCACAAATAGTTGCGTTGTCACGAGGCACTCAGTAGCCGATTTGGCCGTATCGGCGCGGCCGAAATCACGCCGAGCTTTTAGCGGACCCCTCCGGCAAGAACAGATTAAGCAATTGGGCTGCACATTGATTGTTGACGAATGCGAACGGAGGCGACATGCGCGAAGACGCCTATATGTCCCAGAGGGACTCCTTGATCTTAAGGATACAAGACAATCTGAGGCGGCGGGGATGAGAAGTTGGCGCTGGCCGCGCAGCAACACGACATTGGGCTGAAGGCGATGTACGAAGCTGAGGCGCAAAAGGCAGGGGAGCAAGTCAAGAAGCTGGAGGCGCAAAAGGATGCGCTGGACAGGCGATTTGACAGGGAGTCGTGAGGTACGTCCGGTGAACCGGTGTTGCCACGCGCGACAACCGGCGTCGATCCGGACGTGACGTGGCGCAAAAGCGGCGCCTAAGCGCCGCCGGCCTTGCGGAAATCGAGGCGCGGGATGCCGAGCTTCAGCGCCTTGTCGGCGAAGTTGTCCTGGATGCCGTTGCCGGGAAAGATCAGGACGCCGATGGGCAGCACGGCGAGCATCGCGTCATTACGCTTGAACGGCGCTGCTTTGGCATGGGCGCTCCAGTCGGGCTTGAAGGGAATGTGCGGCACGTTGCGTTGATCGGCCCAGCAGGCGGCGATGCGCTCCGCACCCGTCGATCCACCTCCGTGCAGGAGTACCATGTCAGGATGCTTCGCATGTACCTTGTCGAGGCAGCCCCAGATCAGATGGTGATCGTTGAAGCCGAGGCCGCCGGATAGCCCGATCTTCGGACCCTGCGGAAGCATGAGCGCTGTTTCGGCACGGTGCCGGGCGGCGAGGAAATCGCGGCTGTCGATCATCGCGGCGGTCAGCGCGCGGTGGCTGACCAGCGATCCAGCCCGGGGCCTCCACACGCTGCCCGTATGGGTCGCGAACAGCTCAGCCGCCTGATCGCGAAACAGCTCCATGGCGTTGCGGCGCTCGATGAGCGTCAGACCTTCGGCGATGAACCGCTCGAGCTCGACGGAGCGGACTTCCGAGCCGTCCTGCGCATGCTGGCTTCTTTGCTGCGCCCGCTCGTTGTCATCAAGGCCGCGCTCGATGCGTGCAACTGCCCGGTGAAACAGATTCACAGTGGACCAGAGCAGAGACTCGAGATCGGGCTCGAGGCGCGTATCGCTCAAGGTGGCAACCAGCGCATCGAAGATATCGGCCACGGCTCCGGCAACGGTGTTGCCGTCGGGCAGTGGTCGCGGATCGGGCTCCTGATCGAAGGGACGGTAGGCGTAGAGCTGAAGCTCCGCGAGGACGTGGTCGGTCGCTGATGCGGTCTGCGTGGACTCCAGGTCGAGGCTGCTGGTCATGGGAGGGCTCCTTGCCGGTCCGGCCGCGCCCATCGCGGCCTTCCGGCGATCTCTCACGGCGGGCGGAGCGGGCCTGCACCGCGGGCGCAGCGCGACCGCGGCCGGAGCAGCCGCGGAGGACGGCGAGCACGGCTTTCTTGTCTCGCGAGGAATGGCGGCGCGTCAGCGCCGCCAGGGGAAGAAAGCCGCGCACAGCCGTTGCGGGACCGGGCCGGCTGCCGTTCGATCGCCCCTTGAAGGCCGGGGCGCGGCCCTCGGCAGAGGAGAACCGTGCGCAGCCTGACACGATCTGAGCTCGGGCTGCGTGTCAGAAAGGCCCGTGCATTGCCGGAAGGAGAAAGCGGGCAACGTCCTCGGGTGTGAGCTGCGGCCGCGCGATGGCCCGCATGTCTTCGAGACCGAAGACCCGTAGATCGTCGTTGAAATCGCCGAGGCGTGGCGAAAGCGGAATGGCCTCGATCCCGGCTGCCTCAGCGCGCGCAATCAGCGTTGTCACGGCCGTGTCGCCGGCGGGGTCGGGATCACGAGCGATGTAGAGGCGTCTCAACATGCTCGGAAACAGAACGGCCGACAGATGCGTGGCTGACAAAGCGGCCATCATCGGCATGACGGGCAAGGCCATGCGCAGAGACAGGATGGTCTCGATGCCCTCGCCGGCTGCCATGACGTCGCCATGCGGGCCGAAGCGGACGGCGTTGCCGAGCAACAGGCCCATTGCGCGCCGCGGTTCGTCGATCGGCGCCTTGCCAAGCCCGGACGCATCGAGCCACGTGCGCTGGACGCCTGTAACGCTGCCGCCGAGATCGGTGACAGCGGCGATCATGGCCGGGCAGCTCTCGCGCAGGGCCGTGTCGTGGGCGCGATTGTAGCAGCGCGGATGGAAGCGAAGCGCCTGAACATCGTGGAGTTGGTCAATGCCACGATGGCGCAGATAGGTTGCAGCCAGAGTGCCGGCGATCGGCTGCGAGGCCGCGAACAGACGCCGGGCCGCCTCGGGCGAGCCCGTAGGCGCTGGCGCGGTGAGCAGCTTTGGCGGCAAGACCGACTCTGGGCGCGGCAGGCTCAGGAAGCGGCGCGCCTCGTCGGCGACATCACGGAAGTCGAGAAGTCCGCACGTCTCGCGGATGACGTCGAGCAGGTCGCCGTGCTCGCCGGTGGCCGCATCGGTCCACTTGCCGGCCGCGCCCACGCCGCCGTCGGTGCCGAACAGGCGGACGTACATGGATTGACCGGGCGTATTGCGGACGTCCCCGACAATCCAGTAGCGCCCGACACGACGCCCATTGGAGAGATATTGGCGACACACCGCCTCCGCTTCGCGCGCGAGGCGATGTGCTAGATCGGTGGCGGATGAGCGCATGGTCATCTGCATAGGATCCTTAAAGACGCCATGTCCAGACGATCTCCTGTGCCCGGCGATGGTAGGCCAGCATCTCCCGGTAGAAGCGATGCCGGGCAGTGCGCTGTGCCGGATCGCGTCGTGCATGCGGTGCGAGCTTGCGGGCCGCAGCGCGGATGACGGTGCGTCAGCCATCGGCGACGGCGATGCCGAGGCGTAGATAGGTGCCATACATGGCCATGTGAGAGGTCTCCTGAAATAAAAGCGCCCGGCGCGAGGGCGAGCAAGATGTGTTGAAAGGCGGCGGCCGAGACCGCCGCCCTCGGATGCGTTACTCCGCGGCGGCGACGCGCCGTGCTTCTCCGCTATCGATCGGCTCAATACCCGCCGTGCGCAGCGGCTCGGGCAGCCAGCCGGTGCCGTCGAGTAGGCGCTCGGCTGCCTTGGCCATCTCGGGCTTCTTGAGATGCGCGATGCGGTCGGCCGCCTTGTCTCCCTTGGCCTCACGCACGGCGTCGAGAATGCGCGCCTTGGTCACGCGACCGAGGTAGGTATCGACCGTCGGTGTCCAGCCGGCGGCGGCCATGTTGAGGTTCACGGCCGTCGCGAGACGGCCGGCATGGTGAAGCGCCTTCGGCCGGCGATCATACGGCTGATGCACGGCGTTGATCGTGAGACCGACGCAATGGGCGAACAGCGCTTGCCGGCTGTCGCCGTCGAGGTCGGCCAGCGCGTCCCAGAGGTCGCCTGCGTTCTTCGGGATCCAGTCGGACCACTGCTTGTGGCGGGCGTCGATGGCCCTGGCGGACGCGGTATCCGAAAGCCCGGATGCGTTGCCGAACAGGACGGTCTTGGCCTCGATCTCGAGGCAGGTGTCGAAGCCATAGCGATAGAACAGCTTCAGGCAGAGCGCATACAGCGTAGCCCGGAAGGCCACGTCGGGGTCTTTGGCGAGCGCGTCGCGCAACGCCAACGTGCGGTGCGTCGTGAGCTCGGTCATGAGCCGGTCCGAGACCGGACGCACGCCCTCGTTCTCATCTTCGTCGGGATCGTCGACGGCGGACTCATCGTCAGGATCGGACTCAGTGCCGCTTACGCTCAATTTCTCCGGTTCAATCCCGTCATCCTCGGTATCGTCGTCTTCTTTGTCCGCTTGCAACTCGTCCTCGGGCTGGACGTAGCCGCGCTCCACATGCAAGACGCCGGCGCTGTCGATGCTGACGAAGGCACCGGCGCGTGCGATCTCGTCCGGCTCGTAAATGACGGGCCGCTCGTCGAACACGGCGAGCGCCGTCTCGATCTCACCGAGCCGCCGATCGACCTCGTCGGGAATCTCATCGGCCTCGGCGTACTTGGCCTCGAGCTGATCGAACTCTTCCTGGAGGGCATCGCGGGCGGCGATCTCGTCCTCGGCCATCGGCACTTCGCGTCCACGCAGGCGACGCAGACCGTAGGCGTGACCGTAGGGAAGCTCGGGCGCCACCTCGATCCACTTCCAGCCTTCGGCGCGGATGGCCTCCGCTTCCTTCTCGAGCTTGTCGGCGACGAGCTTCTCGAGCAGGGGCGGCTCCTGCAGCCAGCCGCCGTCGTCGGACTCGAAGAGATCGCGCAGGATGGTGCCGCCGGCCTCCTCGTAGGCCGTCGTGCCGACGAACAGCGCCCGCTTGTCCGAGACGCGCACCGATCCTTCGGTCAAGAGGCGGCGGATCTGATAGGGCTCGTTTCGATGTGAGTGCTGCAAGGCCTCCCACACGTGCTCCTGGCGCGCATGGTCTGGATTGACCGTGAAGGCCATGAGCTGGTCGAGTGTCATGCCGTCCTCGGCGTAGACGTCGAGCAACTTCGGCGCCACCGCGGCAAGGCGCAGACGCTGACGCACGACCTGGACCGAGACGAAGAAGGCGGCGGCGATTTCCTCCTCGGACTGGCCCTTCTCGCGCAGGCTGAGAAAGGCACGGAATTGATCGAGGGGATGCAGGGGTGCGCGCTGGACGTTCTCGGCCAGGCTGTCCTCCTCGGCGATGCCGCCGGTGCGGATGACGCACGGGATGGGAGCGGTCTTGGGGAGGCGCTTCTTCTTGATCAGTAGTTGGAGCGCCCGATAGCGTCGCCCGCCGGCCGGCACCTCGTAGAGTCCGGTCTCGTTGCCATCGGCATCGCAGACCGACCGCACAGTCAAGCTCTGCAGCAATGTGTGCTGGGCGATGTCCTCGGCCAGCTCCTCGATGCCGACGCCAGCCTTGATGCGCCGCACGTTGGACTGGCTGAGGACCAGCTTATTGAAGGGAATGTCGCGCGAGACGCTGAGCGTGATCTTGGAAAGGGCTTTGGCCATGTCGGAATTCTCCGCGACGGGCGGCCGGGAGACTCTCTCGCGACCTCCAACCCGTCACGAACCCCGCACCCCTCTCTTCCTCTCGCGTGCTTCGCGCCCCGTGAGGGACGGCACGCCGCGCGTTACGCGGCGTGCCATCGGAGCGAGCGAGCTTCATTCCGTCGTGCGCAGCGCCTCGGCCGCCGCCTGCAGCAGCTCTTCGTCGAGGACAATCTGTCCCGCGGCGTGTGCGGCCGCGGCATAGACCGACAGCGGGAACGTACCCTCGAAAAAGAGGTCACGCTCGATGCCAAGGCCGAGCGGCAGGCGCACCGAGGCCATTTCCGTCAGGCTGAAGGAGCCGAGCTCCGGGCAGCCGAAGCCAAGATCGGCGAGGCCAAACAGTGTGTCGCCGTCCTCGTCGAGCTCGGTCGCAAGCCATGTCGCGGCGCCAAACGGATTGAAGAACTTGACCACGGGGACGTGGTCGGCGTCGCGCTGCCGTCCGTTGGCCAGCAGGCGCTCATGGAGCTCCGGGGTGAGCAGGATCATGCCGCCCTCCGTCCGTTCGAGCTTGCGTCCCCGGCTTCGGGCAGGAAACCGAGCAAGTAGTCGGCGGCCTTGCTTGCAAGCGAGGCGGCACGGACAATGGCGCGATTGTCTTCGCGCAGCACCTCGAGTAATCACGAGGTGTCGGTAATGCGAAGGTGCGTCAGAGCCGTGTTGTTTTTCCTGTGAATTGAAAGAGAGCGGCGCGTTCCTCCTGCGCATTATTTGAGGTCGACTTCTGTTGTCACTTAGCCAGCAGAGGGACCTTTCCATGTCACACACAGGTCGCGACTTAATCGCCGAACTCGCGAATGCGCTAACCGGGAAAAGCTACAGCCCTGTCGTTGTCAGGAACTACTGCGCTTACGCGCGCCAATTTCTCGACTACTTGGCGCAGCATGAAATGCTTGTCGCAACGGTGACACCGGCACAGGTTGAGCAATACCTGCGCCATGCCAGGGTCATGTTCAGGAAGCGGCGTGGCCGTCGGCCGGCGCGGAACTGGCACTCGATTCCGCGTTCCGGAATCCACGCGTTGCTGCGGCTTGCCCGGGGGCAGTGGCCGCCCGAACCGGAGGTTATCGGACCCGAGGCGGCGCTCCGGAACGAGATCCGCGTAAAATACGAGACGTGGCTGCGCGAAGAGCGAGGTCTTGCGCCTGCGAGCATTGTCGCTTTGTTGGCGGAGGCGCGGCACTTCCTGGACTGGCAACTCGATCGCGGCGGGGCTCAGAGCCTCAAAGGCCTCAGCGTCCGGGATATCGATCTCTACATGGACACGCGAGCGCCGGGGCAGCGGCGCGTGTCGCTTAAGGATTATGCCGAGCGGCTGCGCTCTTTGCTGCGCTACATGTACCGGACCAGATACGTTGCGAGCGATCTCGAGGGGCACGTGGTCTCGCCCACGCTGTACGCCTACGAGGGCATTCCATCGATCTTGGAACCGGATCAGATCGCTGCAGTGCTGGAGACGACGAATCGTGACAAGTCGCCGATGGGGCTGCGCGACTATGCTATCCTGCTGCTCCTGGCAACCTACGGACTGCGGTCGGGTGAAGTTCGGAACCTCGCTATCGAGGACATCGATTGGCGCTCGGAGTCCTTTCGGGTCCGTCATTCCAAGACCGGCGCATATTCGTTCTTGCCATTGCTACCGCACGTTGGCGAGGGGTTGCTTACCTATCTACGTCACGGACGCCCGAAGACTGACAGGCGCGAAGTCTTTATGCGATCGCGAGCCCCCTATCGCCCGTTGTTGAGCCTAGCCAGCGAGGTTCGGC
>JBFXEP010000013.1:0-18956 GCA_050179995.1 Hyphomicrobium sp. | reverse complement strand
GGCTCGCGGACGGCTCTCTTTCGGGGATGGCCAGCATCGGCGGGGAATACCTTGCCACTCAGGGGGGACTCGCGGGAGGATAGCGCCGGAATCAGACGAAATGTAGCGCCCGGCAACGCAGGGTCCGTAGACCCCTGTGAAGAACATGGTCCTGATCCTCGAAGCGGGAGGTCGCATGCCCGTTGAGCGCACGCTTGTCCGGTTGCTCGCCGCTCTCTTGACGCTCGTGGCCCTCCCCGCGCCGTCGTTCGCGGGAGAGGCCGACGCAGCACCGGCCGCTGCCGGCCTCACCGTCGCCATCCTCGATCTCGCCGACGTGCCCGAGCTTGCGCCGCGCCCCGAGCCGGAGGTGAGCCGCCCGACGTGGCGAACCACGTTCGGCTCCGAGCGCGAGACACGGCCCGAGATTGCGCCCGCCGCCGTGACGCCAATCCTGCGCCTCGCTGACACCGATGTGGTGCTGATCCAGGGCGTGCAGGCGGCAGCCCCCCTGCGGCGCCTCTTTCCGCCGCGCGCCTGGCGTCTCGTCGTCTCGCGCCGCGTCTTCTCGGCAGAGGACAATGTCGGTTTTCGCTCCGTGCGCGCGCTCCCGCCGACCACGGCTATCGCCGTCAGGGCGCGCCAGGACCTGCGTGTCACCGCGCGCGACCTCTCCCTTCGCCTCGTGGAGGCGCCCGCCGAGGCGTCGGACGCCCCGGGCCAGGGCGCCGCCACCGCCATCCGCGTGGTCGACCGCGGGCGCACCGTCTGGCTGGCCTCGATCTCGCTGCCGACCGCCTGCATGAGCGAGGACCCGCCCTGCGCGGCCCTCGAAGGGCTCGACGCCTGGCGCCAGGCCAAGGCCAAGGCCGGCGAGGCGACCGTAATCGGCGGGCGCATCCGCGGCACGCCGCCCGAGCCGCAAGAGGGAAAAGCCGAGGCCCGGCCCTCAGACTGCGGCTCGCACACCATCGACTCCGACCTCGCCTGGCACCGCCTCCCCCCGCCCCCGGAGCAAAATTCCGAAGCTGCGGGAACGGCTTGTATCTCCATAATCCGGCTGGCAAATTGACTGTCACAGGACGTTCGTAAAGTCGATTGGTCCCATGGAAAAAGGCGCAGGGGCCGCTATACTCCCCGCCAACGCCAACAAGAAACGAACCGGACGAGCGAGCGGGCACGAATGGCCTTCAGACTGCGTATTGACGAACCCATTGAGAAGGCCTTTCGCCGTGCCGGCGTGGAACAGATCGAGCGCGCACGACGCGAGCTCACCGCCGCGAGGAATGCGCCCGCGACCGCGGTCCACGAGGTGCGCAAGTGCCTGAAGCGCATCCGCGCGCTGCTCCGGCTGGCCCGCGTCGGCCTGGGCGACGCGGTGTTCCGGGCCGAAAACGCCCACTTCCGCGCCATCGCCGCCTCCCTCTCCACGGCGCGCGACGACCAGGTGCTGCTCGAGACCGTCGTCAAGCTCGCCTCCGAGCATGGCGCCACCGCCGGCCCGGCGCTCGGGCGGCTGAAACAGGCCGTGCTGGCACGCCGCAACGGCGCCGCCGACGACTCGACGGCCGAGTTCTCGGACGCCGAAGCGGCCCTCGACAGGGCGGCGCGCCGCTTCCGCCGCCTGCGCATCGATCCCAACACCTTTGCCACGCTCGAGAAGGGCCTCGTGCGCAACTACCGCAAGGGCATTGCCGAGCGTGACCGCGCCTACGCCGAGGAGACCGACGAGGCCTTCCACGAATGGAGGAAGTGCGTCCAGACCCACTGGCGGCACATGGCGCTCCTGTCGCGCGCCTGGCCCGCCCAGTTCGAGGCGCACATTCAAGGTGCGCGCGAGCTGTCGCAGCTTCTGGGCGACGACCACGACCTCGCCATGCTGAGGGATACGCTGGCCACGCTGCCGGCCGACGCGCTCTCCCGCGAGGACGCCGAGACCATCCGCGCCCTGGTCCGCGCGCACCAGACGGCCTTGCGCGGCGCCGCGAGATCGCACGGCCTCATGCTGTATGCCGAGCGTCCGAAGGCCCACGGCCGCCGCATCGCCGCCATTTGGGCGGCCGCAGTCCATCGCGCCGACGAGGAGGACCGCGAGGAGGAAGCGCCCGCGCGCCGCGCCCGTGCGCGCCAGCTGGCCACCCACGCCCGCAACTAGGCTGAAAACTCGCTAGGATCGCGTCCCGCCCTATATATCAGCAACAGCGCAACGGGAAGTGATGCACGCATGCTGACCACGCCGGACGACGCCACGCTGCCGAAGGATCACCCCGACATCGCGCACGGACGCATCGGCGTGCTGCTCCTGAACCTCGGCACGCCGGACGGCACCGACTACTGGTCCATGCGCCGCTACCTGAAGGAGTTCCTCTCCGACGCTCGCGTCATCGAGGAGCCGCGCTGGAAGTGGTGGCCGATCCTGAATTTGATCATCCTCACCGTGCGCCCCGGCCGCAAGGGTAAGGATTACGCGACCATCTGGAACAACGCGCGCGACGAGGGTCCGCTGAAGACCATCACCCGTGCGCAAGCCGAGGATCTCGCGGCGCGGCTCGCCGCGGCCCATCCCGGGATCGTCGTCGACTGGGCCATGCGCTACGCCAACCCGACCACCGAGAGCCGCATCCGCGCGCTCGCCGAGGCGGGTTGCGACCGCATCCTCCTCGTGCCGCTCTATCCGCAGTACGCGGCCGCCACCACGGCCACCGCTGCCGATCACGCCTTCCGCGCGCTTATGAAGCTGCGCTGGCAGCCGGCCGTGCGCGTCGCGCCCGCCTACTACGACGATCCGGTCTACATCGACCGCATCGCCCGCTCCATCGAGCAGAGCCTTGCCAAGCTCGACTTCGAGCCCGAGCGCATCATCGCCACCTTCCACGGCATGCCGGTCAAATACTTCGAGAAGGGCGATCCCTACCATTGCCAGTGCCAGAAGACGTCGCGCCTCGTGCGCGAAGCCTTGGGCTGGCCCGCCGACCGCTGGCTCACCACCTTCCAGTCCCGCTTCGGCAACGATCCCTGGCTCGAGCCCTACACCGACAAGACCGTCGAGCGCCTCGCCGCGGAGGGCGTGAAGCGCCTCGCCCTTGTCGCACCCGGCTTCTCCGCCGACTGCCTCGAGACGCTGGAGGAGCTCGACGGCGAGAACCGCCACATCTTCGAAGGCGGCGGCGGCGAGAAGTTCGCCTACTTGCCCGCGCTCAACGACAGCGCCGCCGGCGTCGACGTCATCGAAGCCGTTGTGCGCCGCGAGCTCATGGGCTGGATCTGACCCGCAACCCACGCACCGAGTTGTTGCTCGAACTGTCAATTCCCTAAGGGACTGCTTTCGGTAAGGATCAATCTACGTCGTTCGCCGGCGCCGCCCTCAAACCCACTAAGTTGGGTGCAGAGTATCGTGGCGGTATGAGACGTCCTGTCGGGAAGGAATTTCACCCATGTATGGTGGCTTCGAGGCCTTCGGCCTGCTTTTGATTGTGCTCGCGGCGGCGGTGCTTTGGTCCACCGTCAAGGTGGTGCCGCAAGGTTTCAACTACACCGTCGAAAGCTTCGGCCGGTTCACCCGCACGCTGATGCCGGGCCTGCACTTCCTGGTCCCCATCGTCGAGCGCGTCGGCCACCACGTGAACGTCAAGGAGCAGGTGATCGACATCCCGAGCCAGGACGTCATCACGCGCGACAACGCCATGGTGCGCGTCGACGGCGTCGCCTTCTTCCAGGTCCTGAACGCCGCCAAGTCCGCCTACGAGGTGGACAACCTCGAGCACGCCACCGTCAACCTGACCATGACCAACATCCGCACCGTCATGGGCTCCATGGACCTCGACGAGCTCCTGTCCAACCGCGACAAGATCAATGCCCAGCTCCTGCACGTCGTCGATGCCGCCACCGAATCCTGGGGCGTCAAGGTCACGCGCATCGAGATCAAGGACATTGCGCCCCCGCGCGACCTCATCGACAGCATGGCGCGGCAGATGAAGGCCGAGCGCGAGAAGCGCGCCCAGATTCTCGAAAGCGAGGGTCTTCGCCAGGCCGCGATCCTGAAAGCCGAGGGCGAGAAGCAGGCCGTGGTGCTGGAAGCCGAGGGCCGCCGCGAGGCCGCCTTCAAGGACGCCGAGGCCCGCGAGCGCGCCGCCGAGGCCGAGGCCACCGCGACCACGCTCGTGTCCAACGCCATTGCCTCCGGCAGCGTGCAGGCCATCAACTACTTCGTCGCCAACAACTACGTGAAGGCGCTCGAAGCCCTCGCCTCGGCGCCGAACCAGAAGGTGATCCTGATGCCGCTCGAGGCCTCCTCGGTGATCGGCTCGCTCGCGGGCCTCGCGCAGATCACGGGCGAGGCCTTCGGGCCCAAGCCCCCGCAGCCGCCCGCGGCACCCGCCGGCCGCGCAACGAGCGTCCCGTCGTCGAAAACCTGACCGGCAGACCGTCCCTCATCCGCCCTTTCAGGGCACCTTCTCCTGTCCCGGGAGAAGGAAGACCCCCTTTCCTCTCCCGGGACGGGAGAGGATGGCCGTCGAGCCGGAGGCTCGCCTTCGGCGAGGTGGCCAGGTGAGGGACTTGCCACACGGTTGCCGTCAGCGTTGTGTCCTCCCGTCCCGGCGCATCCACTCCGGAGACTGATTGTGCACGCGTTGCCCGACCCGGTATAATCGCCGCGCTCTGGACGCCTCATCAACCTCGGGGACCCGCCCATGATCGATTTCCTCTCCGGCCTCGGCCACTGGAACTGGTTCATCGCCGGCGTGCTGCTGATGGCCCTCGAGACGCTGATCCCGGGCGTGCATTTCCTCTGGTTCGGGCTCTCGGCCGTCATCGTCGGCATCCTGCTCGCAAGCCTCGGCGACGTGTTCACGCTGCCCTGGCAATTCGTCGTGTTCGCGGTGATCTCGGTCGCGACCGTGTTCTGGGTGCGCCGCTTCGCCAATGCGCAGGGCGTCGAGAGCGCCGAGAAGGATTTGAACCAGCGCGGCGCCCAGTACGTCGGCCGCATCGTCGTGGTCGAGGACGACATCTCGGGCGGGCGCGGCCGCGTGCGCGTGGGCGACACGCTGTGGCCGGCCTCCGGCGCCGACGTCCCCAAGGGCACGCGCGTGCGCATCACCGGCGCCAACGGCACCGTCTTCACGGTCGAGCCGGCTTGATCCCCTCCCCCCGCTTGCGGGGAGAGGGTTAGGGTGAGGGGCAGGTTCCAGGCTCCGAGCAAGAGAGCCCAATCCTTAATCCCCCATTAACCGACCATTCCTAGTGTCGGAATCGTATGTGCGCCGAGCCGTTTGGCTCGGCCGCAGACCCATGATCGCTTCAGGCCCTATCAGCCTGAAGCGTGAATCATCGGTCTGAAAAAAGACCATGATCGCTTCAGGCCCTGTCAGCCTGAAGCGTGAATCATCGGATCAGTCAAAGTGTGCGTCGCGTGCGGTTTATTCCACATGAGGACGCCACTGTGGCGCTGGTCTGGCGGCTCGGACTGATCGTGCTCGGCTTCGCGGTGGCAACGCTTGTCGCCGCGCTCTCGCCTGCCTCCGCCGCTGACGCACGTCCCGAGCGAACCCTCGCCGCCTCCGAACCCGACACCGCCTACGAGACGCCGCCCCGCCTTCGCGGCAGCGCGAGCGACTCTCTCGACGACCAGGGCGGCGAGCCCGCCGACAGCGCCGAGCCCGGCACGGACTCATTCTCCGATCCGGACGACACCGACACGCCGCCTCCGGCGGACGACGCTGAAGCCCGCGAGCCCACCAACGCCGACGGCGTGATCGACCTCGCCGAGCCCGAAGCCCCCGAGGACGGCACCGACCCGACGCGCGACACGCGCCCGGCCGAGGACCGCGACCCGTTCGAGAACCCGCCGGCCGGCTACGACCCGCTCCTGTTCCAGATCGAGGACATCGACCCGATCATAACGGACCGCCGCCCCGCGCGCCTCGCCCGCTTCGAGCCCTATGACCCGATCGGCATGCGCGTCGGCAGCTTCGTCCTCTTTCCGGAGATCGAGGCCGGCGGCCTCTGGACCGACAACGTGCTCTCCTCGCCGGATGCCCGCTCCGACATCGCCGCCGAGATCCGCACCACGACGCGCCTCGTCTCCAACTGGTCGCGCCACGCGCTCGAGCTCAAGGGCACCACCCTCGACACCTTCCACGACGAGTTCCCGTCCGAGGACGATCGTGCCTGGAGCGCGGAAGCGCGCGGCCGCCTCGATATCTCGCGCCGCACCAACGTGCAGGCCGTGATCGGCCACGACTTCGGCCAGGAATCGCGCACCGCCATCGATGCCAGCGACGTGGGCCAGCGCCCCGACGTCACGGTCGATCACGCCGAGGCCGCGCTCAATCACCGCTTCAACCGCCTGTCGCTGCAGCTGCGCGGCTCCGTGTCCGACACGACCTACTCGGAAACGAACGGCGTGAGCAACGCCGACCGCGACACGCTCGAGACCGAGCAGGCCGCGCGCGCCACCTGGGAGTTCAAGCCGACGCTCGCCGTGTTCGCCGAAGGGGAGCTCAACCAGCGCGACAAGGGCGGCGTGCCCGCCGACGGCGTCCCGCGCGATAGCGAAGGCACGCGTGCCCGTGTCGGCCTCGACTTCGGAGCCACCGGCGCCATTCTCCGCGGCACGATCAGCGTCGGCTACGGCCAGCAGAACCCCGACGACTCCCGCCTCCGCTCGGTCGAAGCCTTCCTGTTCGACGCCAACCTCGCCTGGCGCCCGAGCGAGATCACCTCGTTCCTGCTCACGGCACAGAGCGACATCTACGACACCACCACCGAGGAGTCGGGCGGCGTCGTCTCGCACACCATCGGCCTCGAGGCGCGCCACGCCTTCCGCCGCTTCCTCGTCGCCTCGGCCGGCATCGCTTACGTCCACAACGACTACGACGCGACGCCGATCTCCGAGGACCAGCTCGTGTCCTTCTTCGGCGCCGAGTATTATGCGAGCCCGGAGCTGGTGCTGTTCACGCGCTACCAACATCTCGATTTTGACTCAAACGGCGTGGATGGTGACTACGAGAGCGACGAGATCCGCCTCGGCGTGCGCCTGCGCAAGTAATCTCGCTGGGACGGCGCGCTAAGCGGAAGCAAGGCGTGCCGGAATCGGCGCTGCGGCTGCACAGCGAAGCTTGCGCGAGGCCGTCTTATGCTCAGCCAGAGCGTTGCCTGCCAAGCCTGCCCGCCGCACTCTCTCAGCAGTTTGATTCGCTTGGGATTTGAGCCGGAAGTGAGCCCATGTCTGTAGCTGATCGCCAATTCGAACGCAGGGAGCCTGCCATGTCTGACCGTACTCAGTTCGCCGTCGGAACCCGCAAGGTCGCCATGATGCCGCGCGCGATGAAGCGCTCGCTGCACGTCGCCATGGCCGTCGCGCTGACAGCCGGCGTGGTGCTCTTCGTCATGATGGTCAACGGCTTCCTGGTCGGCCGCTCGGGATCGCGCGGCGGCGTCGACGTCTGGCTCGCCTTCATCCAGCGCAGCGACATCATCGGCACCATCATCCTGACCGCGCTCGTCACCACCGCCTTCCTCTACTGGCAGCGCGACAAGGAGCGGCGGTAGGGCTTCGCCCACGTCCTTCTCCCTTGGGGAGAAGGTGCCCCGAAGGGGCGGATACCCACGCTCCAACCTTCGTCGCGAGGTAAGTCCCTCACCTGCCCATCCCGCCGAAGGCGAGCCTTCGGCTCGACGGGCATCCTCTCCCGTTCCGGGAGAGGAAAGTGAAGTTCCGTCCCTTCCTTCTCCCGGGACGGGAGAAGGTGCCCGAAGGGCGGATGAGGGACTTCGTTTCTCTCCCTCTACACCACCGGCGGCGAGCCGGGAGCGGGCTCGGTCACGAGCGCCTCCGCCTTGCGTGGAGCCGACGCCACCTTCTCCTTCGCCAGCGCCAACGAGGCGACATAGTCGGGCTTGCCGGAACCCAAGAGCGGCACGCTCGGCACGATCAGCACGTCCGCCGGCACCATGAGCTCATTCGCGCCCTTCTGCCGCGCGAAGCGCGCGAATGCCTCCCGCGTCGCTGTTTCGTCCGATGTCATCAACACCAGACGCTCACCCTTCCGCGCGTCCGGCAGTGCCACGACGACGCTCGTCTTGGCCGGCCACAGCTCGGCGGACAAAGCCTCGACCGCCGACAGTGACACCATCTCGCCCGCGATCTTCGCGAACCGCTTGGCGCGGCCCTTGATACTGATGAACCCCTGCGCGTCGATGGCGACGATGTCGCCCGTGTCGTGCCAACCTTCATGCGGAGGCTCGAGCACGCCCGGGTTCTCGGCGCGCATGTAGCCGAGCATCACGTTCGGCCCGCGCACGTAGAGGCGCCCGCCCTCCACGATCCCCGGAACCGCCTCGAGGCGGGCCTCCATCAGCGGCGAGAGGCGCCCAACTGTGCCCGACTTGTTGGCGAGCGGGGTGTTGATGGCGAGCACCGGCGCCGTCTCGGTCACGCCATAGCCCTCGAGAATGCGCACGCCGAACTTCTCCATGTAGATCTGCCGCGTGCGCTCCTTCACGGCCTCCGCGCCGGCGAGGATCAACCGCACGCGCGCGAAGTCATAAGGGTGCGCCGTGCGGGCGTAGCCGTTGAGGAACGTATCCGTGCCGAACAGGATGGTCGCGTTCGACTGGTACACGAGCTCCGGCACGATGCGGTAGTGCAGCGGCGTCGGATAGAGATAGACCGGCACGCCCGCGACCAGCGGCATGACGAGCCCCGCCGTGAGCCCGAACGAGTGGAACACCGGCAGCACGTTGAACACCTTGTCCTGGCCGTTGACCACGACCCGCGTCAGGCTCTGCAGCGCGTTGGCGAGCATGTTCCTGTGGCTCAGCACGACGCCCTTCGGCAGGCCCTCCGATCCCGACGTGAACAGGATCGCCGCCGGATCGTCCGGCGCCCGCGCGACCTGCGCCCGCGTGCCGGCAAGGAGACCACGCAGCTTGTCCCGGAACGTGATCGAAGCCCGCTCGTCCTCGAGGTAGACGATGCGCCGCGCCTCCGCGAGCTTGGCGATCACCGGTTCGAGATGCGCCTTCTCGACGAATGCACGGCTCGTCAGCACCACCTCGACCTTCGCAGCGAGGCACGCCGCCTCTACGTTCTGCGGCCCGGCCGTGAAGTTCAGCATCGCCGGCACGCGGCCGATGCTCTGGAGCGCGAAGAAGGTGACCGCGACGGCAGCCGAGTTCGGCAGCAGGACACCGACCGCCGCCCCTTCCGGTGCGAGCTTGGCGAGCTTTCCGCCCAGCACCTGCGCGCTCGTGATGAGGCGGCCGTAGGTGAGCGTCGTCCCGAGCGGATCCTCGATCGCGGGCTTGCCCGTATCGCGCGTCGCCTTGGCTTCGACCAGCGCCGAGAACAGCGTCTGATCGAGGTTCGCGGTCTTGACCGCCGCCTCCACCATGACGTCCTGCAGCGCCATGCCGGCCGCCTGCCGCCGCGCCTTGCCCTTGAGGTCGGCAGGCACGGGCAGCTTCAGCGGCGGCAGGATGGTCACCGTCGTCTTCGGAAAGAACGCTTTCTTGCACTGGAAGCGGTTGAGGTAGCCGAAATACGAGCGCTCCGGCCCGTCGATGCGCACCGGCACGATGACCGCGTCCGCCTTGTCGGCGATCATCGCCGTGCCGTCGTAGACCTTCATCAGCCCGCCCGTCACCGTGAGCCGTCCCTCCGGGAAGATGACCAGCGTCTCGCCGGCGCGCACGGACTGGATCAAGTGGCGCGTGCCGAGCGGCTTCGTCGGATCGATCGACTGCGCGTTGACGAGCTTCAGGAACGGCTTCACCCAGCTCTTCTGCGCCATGCCGGTGTCGATGGCGAAAGCGGCGTGCGACGGCAGGATCGAATGCATGATCGCCGCGTCGAGCAGGCTCACGTGGTTGGGCGCGATAATGGCGCGCGTCCCCGGCGCCGGCAGGTTCTCGTAGCCCTTGACCTCGAGCCCGAGAAAAGTCTTGAACACGAACACGCCGACGTCTTGGATTCCCTCGCGGCCCCACGCGCGCAGGATCAACACCATGGCGATGATGTTGGCGATGCCGAGCAGCGCCAGCAGCAGCCCGAGGCTCGCGCCCGCCCACTGCAGCGCCGCGATGCCGACGCTGGCCGCCGTCATGAAGATCGCCGACAGGACGTTGCAGGCGCCGATGATGCGCGCCCGCTCCGCGACCGGCGCCCAGAGCTGCACGGCGGCGAACGACGGCACGATGAAGAGACCGCCCGCGATGGCGAGGCCGAGCAGGTCGAGCAGGATGTGCCAGCCGGTCACGCTGGCGAGCAAGGCTTCGACCGACAGCACCTCGGCCGACTTGACGAGGCTCGAGGCCACCCACGCCAGGTCGAGGGAGATGAGGCCCATGAGCAGCGCGCCGATCGGCACCAGCGCCAGGTTGGGCCGCGTCTTGCTCGCCCGCGCCGCCAGCGCCGAGCCGATCGCGATGCCGACCGTGAACACGACCAGCGCCAGGATGGTGACGTCCTCGCCGCCGCCCAACGTGTCTTTGATCAGCACCGGAAGCAGCGACAGAACCACCATGCCGACCAGCCAGAACCACGACGTGATCAACCCGCCGACCAATAGCCGCCGCTCGCCGCGGAGATGCCGGATGAGCGACGTCGTCGACGTCCAGGGATTGGTGTCGATGACAAGCCCCGGCGCGCCCACCCCCGTCTTCGGGATGAGCGAGGCCGAGAGCCAGCAGAGCCCCGCGAGCACGACGACGAGGCCCGCGAGCACCCATTCACCGCCCGCATTGCCGGCGGCCAACCCGCCGCCGATGGTGCCGATCAGGATGGCGGCGAAGGTTGCGCTTTCGACGAAGGCGTTGCCGGCCGGAAGCTCGCTCGGCGCCAGCAGCGCCGGCAGGATGCCGTACTTGATGGGGCCGAACAGCGCCGCGATGACGCCATAGAGTCCGAGCGCGACGAAGAGGATCGGCACCGAATGCAGCACGAAGCCGAGTGCCGCGACCATGGCGACAGGGATCTCGGCGCGCTTGAGCTTCTCGGCAACCTCCGCCTTGTCGTAGCGGTCCGCCAGCTCGCCGCCGATGCCGGAGAAGATGAAGAATGGCGCCACCAGCACCGCGCCCGCAAGCGCGACCAGCGCGCCCCCCTGCTCCGACCCGATCTTGAACAGGATCAGGATGACGAGCGCGTTCTTGACGAAGTTGTCGTTGAGCGCCGACAGGAACTGGCACCAGAAGAGCGGCGCGAAGCGGCGGCTTGTGATCAACGCTTGGAACATGGACCAACTCGAAAATGGGGGCGCGAGGCCCGGCTGGACGCAAGCAATGCGGAAACTATGGACCGGATCGTGGTCAAACGGCGATCCTTTGTGGCGAAGGGGAGAGCACGCTGCGACAGGGTGAGCGGACGCAACTGGAAAAAGCCAGCGATCCCGGTTGCATCGGCGTCCCGGCGGCGACGGGCCCCCCTCACTCTGCCCGCGCCCTGATAAGAGGGCGTTAAGCGGACGGCGGAACCGCCCGGCAGTGGCAGGCGGCCTCGCCAGCGCCTATCTCAAGTTGGCGAGCAAACCCTTACCCTCGCCGGAGAACCTTGTTACGTTCGCCGGTAACGATTGCACCAATCAGCCTGACCCGGATACGACACGCCGAATGACCACGACCGCCACCCGCCTCAGCACGATCACCTTGAACGGCGCGCGCCTCGAGACAGGCGCGGCGACGCTGGCCGACCTCGTGGTCGAGCAGGGCTTGGCGGATTCCAAGGTCGCCACCGCGCTCAATGGCGAGTTCGTCGCCGCGGGCCGCCGCGCTGGGACGCGCCTTTCGCACGGCGACCGCATCGAGATCGTCTCCGCCCGCCAGGGCGGGTAAGCAAAGACCGCATCGCATGAACCAGACCCCGCCCCTGCGCAGCCTGTCGCGCACCACGCAATCCCAGCCGTTGACCCTCTACGGCGAGGAGATCGCCTCGCGCCTCCTGCTCGGCACCGCGCTCTATCCCTCGCCGCAGGTCATGAGCGAAGCCATCCGCGCCGCGCGCGCTGGTATCGTCACCGTCTCGCTCCGGCGCGAGCAGGCGCGCGGCCGCAGCGGCGCCCGCTTCCTCGATCTCGTCCGCGCGCTCCCCGTGCGCCTCTTGCCCAACACCGCTGGCTGCCGCACGGCCAAGGAGGCGATCACCACCGCCGAGATGGCACGCGAGCTGCTCGACACCGATTGGATCAAGCTCGAGGTCATTGCCAACGACGACACGCTGCAGCCGGATCTGTTCGGTCTCGTCGAAGCGGCGGTGGAGCTCGCGAAGCGCGGCTTCAAGGTCTTCCCATACATGACGGAAGATCTCTCCGCCGCCGAGCGCCTCGTCGCCGCCGGATGCCGCGTGCTGATGCCGTGGGGCTCGCCGATCGGCACCGGTCGCGGCCTCGCCAACCCCGAGGCGCTGAAGACGCTGCGCGCTTACTTCCCGGACCTGCCGCTGGTCATCGACGCGGGCATCGGCGCGCCCTCGCACGCCGCCGCCGCGATGGAGATGGGCTACGACGCCGTGCTCTTGAACACCGCCGTCGCCAAGGCCCACGATCCCGTGCGCATGGCGGCCGCCTTCGCCGACGCCATCGAGGCCGGGCGCGCCGCCTACGAAGCGGGCCTCATCGCGCCAAGCGACCGCGCGCGCCCCTCGACCCCCGTCGCCGGCACGCCCTTCTTCGACTTCGATCCGAACAAAACCTGACGAACGCAGCATGACGACAGCGGCGCCCGATGTGTTCTACCCCATCGTACCGAGCGCGGACTGGGTCGCGCGCCTCGGCAAGCTCGGCGTGCGCACGCTCCAGCTCCGCATCAAGGACAAATCCGGCGACGAGGTGCGCGCCGAGATCGCCGCGGCGCTCCAACTGACGCGCGCTGCCGGCTGCCGCCTCATCGTCAACGACTACTGGCAGGATGCCATCGACCTCGGTGCCGAAGAGTTGCATCTCGGCCAGGAGGACTTGGCCGGTGCCGACCTCGCCGCCATCCGCCGCGCCGGCATCGCGCTCGGCATCTCGACCCACAGCGACGAGGAGCTCGAGGCCGCGCTGGCAGCCGGACCCACCTACGTCGCGCTCGGCCCCATCTACGAAACCAAGCTCAAGGCGATGCAATGGGCGCCGCAGGGGCTCGACAAGATTGGCACCTGGCGCAAGCGCATCGGCACGCTGCCCCTCGTCGCCATCGGCGGCATCACACCCGAGCGCGCCGGCCCGGCGCTCGCCGCCGGCGCCGACAGCATCGCCGTCATCACCGACTTCATGACCGCGCCCAACCCCACCGCCCGCGTCCGCCTCTGGCTCGACTGGGCCGCGACCGTGCGGGCGTGACCCTGCCGTCGGCGCATAAGTGACGTCGGCTAATGACCCCTGAGCCGACCTCAGCAAGTGTTCCTTCAACGCAGATATTCCTTGCAAAGCTAAGTGTCCGGCTATGAAACTGTTCTGGCTGAGGTGCCCTGTTCTCACCTACGGGCTTCGCTTTCAAGTGCGTGCACATGTTCTAAGTGCGGATCCCCACAATGGGCCGTATATCGACGGAAAATACGGACAAGCCGGCGGCGTGCCTTGAAGCTGCAGACGGACATTCGTGGCCGCTCGGAGCTAGCTGTTCAATCGGGCGATCGCCCTCTAATCATATCGTCCTTGAGGATAGGCACGTCTCGCGGCGGCACGCCATTGTGCTCCGTCAGCACAGCAAGGAATACTGGCTCATGGATCTTGGAAGCGGCAATGGCTCGTTCATCAATGACCTGCGCATCGCAACACCGACCATTCTTCACGACGGCGATTGCGTGAGGATCGGGGAATCGGTGCTCACGTTTCGTCAAGCTGCAAGCGCCCGCCTCAACCCAAATCCGGTCACGCCTGCCTCGATGACCGTCATGGAAGTAAAGGATGCAACGTGCTGGATGGTGGTCGCCGACATTGTTGGATCGACCGGCCTCGCAACCAAGTATGAGCCAGCGCATTGGGCTTCCCTTGTCGGGTCGTGGACCGGTGGATGCCGACGCATTGTCGAGATGCACGGCGGCGTGATCAATAAGTATCTCGGGGACGGCTTCTTGGCGATTTGGCCAAGGGATGGCCAGCCAACGAAGTCTGTAAAGACAGCTCTTGACGGTCTGTTGGACTTACAAAAGGGATCGGAGCTACCGTTTCGGATTGCAGTGCACTTCGGCAAACTCGTGATGGGTGGAGGGCGCAGCCTCGGTGAAGACAGCCTCTCGGGTCTGGAGCTCGTGTTTCTTTTTCGGATGGAGAAGATAGCGGGAACCTTGAACCGGTCGTTTCTATGCAGCGAGCCTGCGGCCGACAAGCTGGGCCCCTACATTGATCTTGAGATCGCAGGCCAATATTCAGTTGCAGGATTCGTCGATAGCCGGCCCCGACGCTTCTTCGGCATACGGTCGAAGTAGAACGCCAACGCCACTGCAGAGTGTCGCCATCGGCGGTATCAAGCCCGAGCGCCGGCCCGATCCTCGCTGTCGGCACCGACAGCGTCGCCGTCATCACCGACTTCATGACCGCACCCAACCCCACCGCCCGCGTCAGCCTCTGGCTCGACTGGGCCGCCACGGTGCGAGCGTAGCTCCCGCGTCACCGCACCATCGAGCTCGGCAATCGACCGCACTCGATTTCCTGGGAGATACCCTCACCTACGGGTTAAGCCTCGCGGTGATCGGCTTGTCCCTGCACACGCGAGCAACAGCAGCCATCGTCAAGGGAATAACCCTGGCGCTCATGGGCCTGTGGGTCTTCGGCTCGACGGTTTGGCGCCTCCTGGCCCTCGCGACGAACCTCATAAGCGTTTTGATCCTCCTCAAGTACAAGGATGGCGACGCTAACGTACGCTTCATTTGGCTCTGCTCACGCAACGATGCCATCGGCAAAGTCGCCGTCGTGCTGACTGCGATTGGCGTGTGGGGCACTGCAAGCGGTTGGCCGGACGTCGCTGTGGCCGCGATCCTTGCGGCGCTTTTCCTGCAATCGGCGACGACGATTCTGCGATAGGCACTGGGTGAGCGGCGTCTGTCGGGTGACCGATCTCACACAACGACAGGAGTGAGCGATGAGCATGCGTAATGGATTGATAGGTGCCTTGCTGGCCACGGCGGCAATGGCTTCGGTGGCGTCCGCGCAAGGTCAAGGCCAGCAGCAGATGCCGATGATGGGAGCCGGCCAAAACATGATGGGCTATGGCATGGGTCCAGGCATGACGGGCTGGGGCATGCAGGGGATGATGGGGCCCGGTATGCACGGAATGATGGGCCAGGGCTACGGCCCAATGATGGAGGGTCGGCTCGCCTATCTCAAAGCCGAGCTCGGCATCACCGACGCGCAGACAGACGCCTGGAACGGTTACGTCAGCGCCGTCCAGACGCGCGCGACGACCATGCAGAGCATGCACGCGACGATGATGCAGGCGATGCAGACGGGCAGCGCACTTGAGCGGATGCAGGCCCACACACAGGCGATGCAGAGCATGGTCGAGAGCTTGAAGGCGCTCTTGCCGGCCACCGAGGCTCTCTACAAGGTGCTGGGTGACGACCAGAAGAAGAAGGCGGATCTTCTGCTTGGCATGGGCTGCTGCATGATGTGAGGGACCATGAGCTATTACTTCAGCAAGGTGCTGTCTCTGGGCTTCGATGCGGCGGTTGCGGAGGCGACGCGGAAGCTCAAGGATGAGGGCTTCGGCGTGATCACCGACATCGACGTGAAGGCGACGCTCAAGACCAAGATCGGTGTGGAGTTTCGTCCCTACCGCATTCTTGGAGCGTGCAACCCTTCTCTCGCCCATGAATCGCTCAAGCTTGAGGACAAGGTCGGGACCATGCTGCCTTGCAACGTGATCGTCCAAGAACTGGCGCCGGGGCAGGTGGAGGTGGCTGCAATCGACCCCGTGGCGTCGATGTCCGCGATCGACAATCCGGCACTTATCGAGGAGGCACAAATCGTCCGCCAGATATTGGAGAAGTTGATCCGATCGCTCTGACAGGTCCTGGATGGCTCATATGCGTTTGACGATTGGTTTTGTTTGCATGTTGATTCTTGCAATACCGAGCTGGGCTCAAACCGGTCCCGTGCCTGATGCATGAATGGGCGTGGCGCGGATGGTGGCCGCTGGGCGGGATCATCTGGCTAGCGTTCCTAGGGCTAGCGATTGTTGGCCTGGTCACGGTGGTCCGCTGGCTGTTCGGCGACAAGGGGCCCAATCGGCGCGCACCATCATCGGCTCTTGCCATCCTTGAGGAACGCTACGCCCGGGGTGAGATCAACCGCGAGGAATACGATCAGCGGCGCCGCGACTTGACGGTCTAAAGTCGCATGGCGGCGGGTGCCATTGGCCGCCATTGCCCCGCCACGTCGGCTTTGACCATCGCACGGGCCCGATGCGTGGTCTCCTCACGGCCGACAGCGGCCACCCGCCAGGCATGGACGTCCACATGCTGCCGGCAGCCCGGCACGCCACGAGAGCCGCTCGCCTACCCACCCGCCCGCACGCGCGCCAGTTCCGCTTCGAGCGCGGCGATCCGCGCCTCGAGCTTCTCCACGACCGGCACCACATCCTCGATCGGCACGAGTTGCGGGATGTGCTGCGGGCAATTGCGGTCCCACGCCTCGATCTCGAGCACGATCGCCCGCTCGACCCTGACGCCGCCCTCCGCCGGGCGTAGCCGCGCCAAGAGCGCCTCGTCGTTCTCGACCACCCGCGCGCGGCCCCAGATCTTCACCCGCCGCCGCCGCGCATAGTCCATGACGAAAATGAAGGCGCGCGCGTTCTCAGCCAGGTTGCCGGTCGTGATGTACTGCCGGTTGCCCGAGAAATCCGCGAACCCGAGCGTGCGCTCGTCGAGCACGTGCAGGAAGCCGGGCGGCCCGCCCCGATGCTGGATGTAGGGCTGCCCCTCGGCGCTCGCCGTGCCGAGGTAGAACGACCGCGCACCCGCGAGCTGCTGCGCGAGATCCGGTGTCACCGTGCTCGCCCAGCCCCGCGCCTCCTCCATGCGCGCATACTGCGCGCGCGAGCCGCGACGCTCCTGCTCGGCCTTGACCGAGGGCGTGAATGCGATGTCGGACGCGGGCACTGCCATGATCGGCTTCCACAAAAAAAGTAGTCTCAGATCGCCGGCATGCCGGCGAACCCGGGCAGGCTTTTCACCCGCCGCACCCAGGCCGCGACCGCCGCATGTCCGTCCATCGGCACGCCGCCCTCGTGCCCGAGCGCCACATAGGGCATGCAGGCAACATCGGCGATCGTCGGCCGGTCGAGCGCCAGCCACGCGTTGCGCTCAAGATGCCTTTCCAGCAGGCCCAGCACACGCGCCGCCCTGCTGCGCGCGAGGTCGACGTCGAGCTTGGTGCCGAACTTGTCGTGCAGCCGTGCGTCGTTCGGCCCCCGCGCGATCTCGTTCTCGGCGACCATCAGCCACGACACCACTTCAGCGAGCCCGGCGGCGTCGTTGGGCAGCCAGGATTCCCCACCCCACTTGCGCGCCATGTAGACGAGGATCGCCTGGCTGTCGCGCAGCACGACCCCGTCGTCCTCGAGGATCGGGATCTCGCCGAACGGATTGAGGTCGATCAGCGGGGACACCTTGTGAGCACCAGCGAGAAAGTCGACAGGGACCACCTCCAGCGGCACACCCATCAGCGCCGCCGCGAGGCGCACTTTGTAGCAGTTGCCCGAGAGCTCCAGGTCGTAAAGCTTGGCGGTCATTTTGGTCCCCTTTCGGCTCTTGTGTCCGATGTCGGCAAGGTGGCGCGCCCGCCATTGATCCGCTAGATTGGAAATTCGGCAAACATAATTCCATTATTTGGAAGTATTGATGGACCGCTTCCGTGCCATGAAGGTCTTCGTCGCCGTGGCCGACGCCGGCAGCCTGTCGGCGGCGGCCCGCGAACTCGGCGAGCCCCTGGCCAACGTCAGCCGCCTCCTGGCGCAGCTCGAAGCCGAGCTCGGCTCGATCCTGATCGAGCGCACCACGCGCCGCATGGCGCTGACCGATGCCGGCCGCGACTACCTCAAGGCGTGCCGCCAGGCGATGGAAACGCTTGATGCGGCCGAAGGGCGCATCGCCGGCCAGGCGGAGCATCTCTCCGGCGAGATCGCCGTCACGGCGCCGGTGAGCTTCGGCCGCCTGCACGTGCTGCCGATCCTCGCCGAGTTCCTCGCCGCCTACCCGCGCATCGACACGCGCCTCGTCCTCATCGACCGCAACGTCGATCTTCTCGACGAGGACATCGACCTCGCCGTGCGCATCGGCGAGCTTGCCGATTCCGGGCTTCTCGCCCTGCGCGCCGGCACGCTCCGCCTCGTGACCTGCGCCGCCCCCGATCTCCTGAAGCGCGACGGCACGCCCGCCGCGCCGGCCGATCTCGCCGGCCGCGACTGCATCGCCTTTAGCGGCATGCAGGGCGCGCGGTGGGTCTTCAAGAGCCGGCTGCACGGCCGCAAGTCGGTGCGCGTGCACCCGCGCCTCACGGTCAACACCGCCGATGCCGCCATTGACGCCGCCATCGCCGGCCTCGGCATCACGCGCGTGCTCTCCTATCAGGCCGAGGCGGCGATCCGCGCCGGATGGCTGAAGGAGATCCTGCCGCGCTTCGAGGACACGCCGATTCCGATCCACCTCGTCTACCGAGCGACGCGTTCGGATAATCCGCGCGTGCAAAGGCTCGTCGCGCTTGCGGCCGAGCGCCTCCGCACCCGCCACCAGCCGCGCAACACAAAATTAACCACCATGACAGGATGATGAAAAGATCACGATCCACTTGGTCCGGTGTTCATGTCCTCGATCGCCCACTGCGCTCTCGGCTCTCGCGAGCTCACCCTATCCGCACGCGCCCGCGCCATCGCCGGCCTCCCCCCCGCCACCCGTGAGTCTGTGTGGACCGAGCGCGTCCCGCTCGCCGAACTGCGCCCGACCCAGATGGCCGTCGGCATGCGCGCCGACGAGGCCAAGCGCCGCAAGATCGAGCGCC
>JBFXEP010000012.1:0-19917 GCA_050179995.1 Hyphomicrobium sp. | reverse complement strand
ACGGATGGTCCGCCTGCGAGCACGACCTCCGATACGAACCCCCAAAAGCCGATGAAGTGCCAAAACACAGCCCCTACGACGAATCCGATGACGCTCCAGCCGAGGCCCCCGATGCCGTCGAGCATCCCCGCCGCGCTGCCGAGCCATGCCGGCCGCCCCTTGGACGCTTCGCTGCGCGGGCTGACGCGCTGCAGCGCGGAGGCACCGAGTCCGCTCGGCGAGACGGCGAGGCCCTCGTCGAAGCCCGGCCTGTAATCGCGCCTCTGAGCAGATCCCTGCATGCGTCCTGTCCGCTTTGCGAAACCAAACGCAGCACGACTCGGAGCTTGAGACGCGAAGCCCGCACCGGCAAGCTTCAATGTGGCGAAGCGCGGGCAGCCGAGAAGTTATCCACAGGCTGACGCCCCTTGTGGAAAAACACGCGGTTCAGCGCACCGGAGGCACGTGCATGCGCGTGCTGCGGCAGAGCTTGGCCTGCTCCTCGTTCGCACCGCACGGCCGCGCCCCGCCGGACTTGCCGACGCAGATGCGCACCTCGCGCAAGCGGCTGCCCGGCCCGCCGCAGGAGACAGCGATCATGCCGGGCTTGAGCTGCGGATTGGCGGCGACGAACGCTTGCACCACATCGCCGGGATCGAGGAACTGCGCCTCCCCCGGATTGCGGAAGCGCTCGGGAATACGCACGCTGTCGTAGATGCGCCGCGCCATCTCGTAGTAGGCGCGCGGCGCGAGGCCCGAGCAGCTCCCGTGCTTGCGGTACTCGTGGATGATCAGCCCCTTGCCGGGCATGACATCCATCATTCTGTCGATCACGTCCTGCGGCACCCAACTGTCCGCGACCCGGCACACCTCCGGATAGCCGCGCTCATACTGCGGCCACAGCCCATGCAGGATGAACGCATAGGGCCGCCTGTTGCGCGGCGCGCACTGCGCATCGTCGTCCTGGCCTTCCGGGCTTTCGCAGTGGGTCGGGCTCCAGGAGAGCACGAGCGCGTAGTAGTCGAAGTCGGCGGCAGCGCCGGCCGTGCGTGCGCCTGCGGTCTCGACGGCAGGCGGCACGCTGCCGCCGCCCTCGCGCCGCTCGAGGTACATGAGCACGCCCGCCACCAGGAGCAGCGCCAGCAATCCGGGCACGGTGAGTTTGGGAGGAGCGCGCATCGTCAGGCGGCCTGCCGCGCCAGCGCGTCGAGAATGCGCACCCAGCTGCGCGCGCCTTTCTTGAAGCTCTTGAGGTTGTACTTCTCGTTCGGCGAATGGATGCGGTCGTCCTCGACGCCGAAGCCGATCAGAAGGCTGTCCATGCCGAGCACCGACTTGAACGAGGTCACGATCGGGATCGAGGCGCCGCAGCCCATCAGCACCGTCTTGGCGCCCCACTCCTCGGTGAGCGCATCCGCGGCGGCCCGCATGGCCGCACCCGACGTGTCGAAGCCGATCGCCGCGCTGCCGTGTCCGCCGATGAACTCGGCCTTGCAGTCGGGCGCGAGATTGTCGGTCACGAACGCCCGCACGCAAGAGAGCACGCGCTCGGGATCCTGCCCCGGCACAAGGCGGCAGGTGATCTTGACCGACGCCTGGGACGGAATGACCGTCTTCGAGCCCGCCCCCTGATAGCCGCCCGTGATGCCGTTGAACTCGAGTGTCGGCCGCGACCAAAGCTGCTCGATCAGCGAGAACGACGCTTCGCCGGCCGGCGCCGCAAGCCCGATCGGACCGAGCAGCTGCTTGGCGTCGAGCCCCAGCGCCTGCCATTGCTTGAGCTGCGCCTTGCTCGGTTTCGTAACACCATCGTAGAAGCCCGGGATGCGGATGCGGCCCTTGGCGTCGTGCATCTTGCCGACGACCGCCGCCAGCGCACGGATCGGATTCATCGCCGGCCCGCCGTAGAGCCCCGAATGCAGGTCGCGCGACGGTCCCTTGACGATGACCTCGATGCCCGCGAGCCCACGCAGCATGGTGGTGATCGCCGGCGTATCCTTGTCCCACTGCCCCGTATCGCAGACGAGCACGAGGTCGGCAGCGATCTCGCGCCCGCTTTTCTTGAGGAAGCCCGGCAGCGACGGCGAGCCGGACTCCTCCTCGCCCTCGATCATGGCCGACACCGCGACCGGCAGCTCGCCCGCGACCTCCGTCCAGGCCCGCGCCGCCTCGAGGAAGGTCATGAGCTGGCCTTTGTTGTCCTCCGCGCCGCGCGCGACGATGACGCGTCCGTTCGTCTTGTCGGTGGCGATGCGCGGCTCGAAGGGCGGCTTGGTCCACAGCGCCAGCGGATCGGGAGGTTGTACGTCGTAGTGCCCGTAGAAAAGCACGTGCGGCGTCCCCTTGGCCACCTTCTCGCGGTCATGCCCGACCACGATCGGATGCCCGCTCGTCGGCCGCACGCTCGCGGGAATGCCGGAGTCCGTGAGCCCCGCCGCGCACCACTCCGCAGCGCGCCGGCATTCGCCTTTGTAGGCCGGGTCCGTTGAGATGCTTTCGATCCGAAGCAGCGAGAACAACCGCTCGAGACCAGCATCGAAATTGCGGTCCAGCCGCTCGAGAACCTTGGGCACGTGATCCGTCATGACAACCCTGTCTTAATGAGGAGGGTGGGAGAGTGCGAGATCGGCCGCGCGCCGTCAAAGGGAGTGTTGGCGCAGGCCGAACGCCTGTGCCACAGTCCCGGCCCCGGATAGATCTCGTGCCCTGCACGGCATTTTCGCACTGAGAGAGGCGTAATGGCATCGGCTCCGCCATCCTCCGGCGCCGCCCCCAAATGGGTCTACTACTTCGCCGCCGGCAAGGCCGAGGGCAGCGCCGCCATGACCGGTCTTCTGGGCGGCAAGGGGGCCAACCTCGCCGAGATGGCGAGCATTGGGCTGCCCGTACCGCCCGGCTTCACCATTACGTCCGAGGTCTGCGGGCTCTACTACGAGCACGGCCGCCGCCTGCCGGAAGGCCTCGCACCTCAAGTCGAGGACGCGCTCACCCGCATCGCCGACGAAACCGGCGCCGAGTTCGGCAGCGAGACCAATCCCCTGCTCGTCGCCGTGCGCTCCGGCGCCCGCGCCTCCATGCCCGGCATGATGGACACCATCCTGAACCTCGGCCTCAACGACCGCACGGTCGCGGGCCTCGCGCGCCAGGCGGGCGACGACCGCTTCGCCTATGACAGCTACCGCCGCTTCATCCAGATGTACGGCGACGTCGTGCTCGGCGTCGATCACGGCGCGTTCGAGGACATCCTCGACAACTACAAGAACCTGAACGGCTTCGCCTTCGACACCGAGCTTGGCGCGTCCGACTGGCTCAAGGTGATCGACCTCTACAAGGAGGCCATCGTCAGCGCGGTCGGCACGCCCTTTCCGCAGGACACCGGCCAGCAGCTCTGGGGCGCCATCGCCGCCGTCTTCGGCTCCTGGCAGAACGCGCGCGCCGTCACCTATCGCCGCCTGCACGCCATCCCCGACGGCTGGGGCACCGCCGTCAACGTGCAGGCCATGGTGTTCGGCAACATGGGCGACACGTCGGCGACCGGCGTCGCCTTCACGCGCAACCCGTCCACGGGCGCCAACGAGATTTATGGCGAGTACCTCGTCAACGCCCAGGGCGAGGACGTGGTGGCCGGCATCCGCACGCCCCAGCCCTTGACCGCGAGAGCACGCCGCGAGGCCGACGACCCGAACCCCTCCCTCGAGGAGGAGATGCCCCAATCCTTCGCCGAGCTGCGGCGCATCTTCGCCATCCTCGAAAGCCGCTACCGCGACATGCAGGACATCGAGTTCACGATCCAGAACGGCAAGGTCTGGATGCTGCAGACGCGTTCCGGCAAGCGCACGACGGAGGCCGCCGTCAAGATCGCGGTCGACCTCGCCGAGGAAGGCACCATTACGCGCGACGAGGCGGTGCTGCGCGTCGATCCCTCGGGCTTCAACCAGCTCCTGCATCCGACCATCGATACAGACGCGCAGAAGGAGCTGTTGACCACCGGCCTCCCCGCCTCCCCCGGCGCGGCCGTGGGCGAGATCGTGTTCGATTCCGAGGAGGCGGAGCGCCAGAAGCATCAGGGCCACGACGTGATCCTGGTGCGCACCGAGACCAGCCCCGAGGACATCCACGGCATGCACGCCTCCGCCGGCATCCTGACCGCCCGCGGCGGCATGACGAGCCACGCCGCGGTGGTGGCGCGCGGCATGGGCGTGCCCTGCGTCTCGGGCGCGGGCGCGCTGCGCATCAACGAGAAGGCACGCACCTTGAGCATCGGCCAGAAGGTGCTCAAGGCCGGCGACGTCATCACCATCGACGGCGCCACCGGCCGCGTCTACGTGGGCGCCGTGCCGATGCGCCAGCCGCAGCTCTCGGGTGACTTCGCGCGCCTCGTCGCATGGGCGGACGACGCCCGCAGCCTCGCCGTGCGCGCCAACGCCGATACGCCGAAGGACGCCCGCCAGGCCCGCGCCTTCGGGGCAGGGGGCATCGGCCTCTGCCGCACCGAGCACATGTTCTTCGACACCGAGCGCATCCTCGCCATGCGCGAGATGATCTGCGCCACGACGGAAGCCGGCCGCAAGGCGGCGCTCGCCAAGATCCTCCCCGTCCAGCGCGCCGACTTCGTCGAGCTGTTCGAGATCATGGGCGAGCTGCCGGTGACCATCCGCCTTCTCGATCCGCCGCTGCACGAGTTCCTGCCGCACCAGGAGCGCGAGGTCGAAGCCGTAGCTGCGGCCCTCGCGATGCCTGTCGACAAGCTCAAGTCGCGCATCGCCGAGCTCTCCGAGTTCAACCCCATGCTGGGCCTGCGCGGCTCGCGCCTCGCCATTCGTTACCCCGAGATTCCCGAGATGCAGGCGCGCGCCATCTTCGAGGCCGCGATCGAGGCCGAGAAGCGCCTCGGCGCGCGCGTCGAGCCGGAGATCATGATCCCCCTCGTCGCCTACCGGCGCGAGTACGACATTCTGGCCGGCGTCATCCGCGCCACGGCGGAGGCGGTCGAGACGGAGAGCGGCACCCGCCTCGCCTACAAGCTCGGCACCATGATCGAGCTGCCGCGCGCCTGCCTCATGGGCGGCGAGCTGGCCGCCGGCGAGGATGGCGCCGAATTCTTCTCCTTCGGCACCAACGATCTGACGCAAACCGTGCTCGGCCTCTCCCGCGACGATGCCGCGCCGATCCTCTCCGCCTACGCCACGCAGGGCGTCTACGAGGCGGACCCGTTCGTGTCGATCGATCAGGAAGGCGTGGGCGAACTCGTGCGCCTCGGCATCGAACGCGGCCGCGCGGCGAAGCCGGACCTCAAGGTCGGCATCTGCGGCGAGCACGGCGGCGATCCGGCCTCGATCGCGTTCTTTCATGCGGCGGGCTTCGACTATGTGTCGTGCTCGCCCTTCCGCGTACCCATCGCGCGCCTCGCCGCCGCCCAATCCGCCATCCGCGCCAAGCTCGGCCGTTGAACGTTCTCCACCCCGCCCTGGTCTCCCGGCCCTCCGCTTCGCTCCGGCCGGGATGACACCTTGAGGGTGCGCCCCACGCTTGTCATCCCGGCCGAGCGGAGGCGTCATGCCGAAGGCGTGCCTTCGGCTCAAAGCCGGAGCGCCGAGCCGGGACCCGGCGCAAGTCTCCTTCGCTTGGAATTCGCGACGAACGCAATGGAGCGCGACTAAAGCGTGAGATCACGCTGCTCGATGCGGTCGATCTCGTCGAGGGAGGGCCGGCGCGGACGCGTGCCCTGCTTGCGCGGCATCAGGATGAGCCACAGCAGGAGCGGAGGCACGAGGAAGCACCAGGCCATCCAATAGGAATAGTCGCGGTTCTTCCAGCCGGCGACGAACCCGGCCAGCGCAGCGGCGATGATCGCCGACAAGCCCCAGATCACGATACCGACAACCATCGTTTGACCCTCCGTAGGTGCGCGCCGTATCGGCCGCACGAGTAGCCTCACGGATGATACCCGAGAAGCTTCGCACACATGTGCAACAACTGAGATGAAATCAAGTGGCTCGGGTGTTGCCCCTAGGGGACTGAGAACACAATTGAATACCTAGGTTAGCATGGCAACTAAGGCAGAAAATCCAGCCCCAGGTCGAGGATGGGGGCCGAATGTGTCAGGGCGCCGACGGAGATGAGGTCGACGCCCGTCTCGGCGATCGCACGCACGCTATCGAGCGTCACGCCGCCCGACGCTTCCGTCGTGACGCGTCCGCCCACCATCGCCACGGCCTGTCGCAAAACCGTCACGTCCATGTTGTCGAGCAGCACGGCGTCGACCGGATGGCGGAGCGCGGCTTGAAGCTCATCGAGACTCCCCACCTCGACCTCGATCTTGACCATGTGCCCCGCATGCGCGCGCGCCGCGCGAATGGCGGCCTCGACGCCGCCGGCCGCCACGATGTGGTTGTCCTTGATCAGGATGGCGTCGTGGAGCCCCGAGCGGTGGTTCACGCCGCCGCCGCACCGCACCGCGTACTTCTCGAAGGCGCGCAGGCCGGGCGTGGTCTTGCGCGTGTCCGCGATGCGCGCGCGCGTGCCCGCGATCCGCTCGACATAGCGGCGCGTCAGCGTGGCGATACCGCTCATGTGCGAGAGGAAGTTGAGCGCGACCCGCTCACCCGTCAGCAGCGCCCGCGCCGGGCCGGACACGCGCGCCACCACGGCGCCCGCCTCTACGGCAGCGCCGTCGTGGACAAGAGCCTCAAAGCTCACTCGTGAATCAACGGCGTGCAACGCCGCCTCCGCGACGGCAAGCCCCGCGATCACGCCCGCGCGGCGCGCACCGAACGTCGCCGCTGCCGTTGCATCCGCCGCGACCGTCGCGTCGGTCGTGATGTCGCCGCGCGTGCCGAGATCCTCTGCGAGAGCGGCTTCAACCGCGCGCGCGATCAGAACGCGCGGCAGTCCCGCATCGCCAGACGCCTCGCTCACGGGCCGAGCTCCACCCCTGAGCGGGGCTCCGTCCGGCGCCCGACGCGGGCCGCCTTGGTGCGCACCTCTCCGAGCGTCACCGCGCTGCGATGCGCCTGCGCGGCGTCCGGCTCAGGGCAATCGGAGCGGAAGTGCGCGCCGCGGCTCTCCGTACGCATGAGCGCCGAGCCGGCGACAATCTCGGCCGCGAGCGCCATGTTGACGACCATGCGATCCTCGCTGGCCTCGGCCCCGACCTCGCGCATCACGCCGAGCGCCGTCTCGAGACCCGCGCCGTCGCGCACCACGCCCACATGCGCACTCATCGTCGCGCGGAGCCTGGCGACGAGGCGAGCGCGCTGCGCCATATCGAGGAGCCGCTGCGGCCCCGCGCGATAGGTCTTTGCGATCGGCCGCGCCATGCCGGGCGTGACGAGGCGCCCGATATCGTCGGCCGCCCGCGCGCCCAGCACGACCGCCTCGAGCAGCGAGTTCGAGGCCAGCCGGTTTGCCCCGTGCAGGCCCGTCGAGGCCACCTCGCCGACCGCCCACAAGCCTTCGAGCGACGTGCGCCCGGAGAGGTCCGTTGCCACGCCGCCCATGTGATAGTGCGCGGCGGGCGCGACGGGGATCGGCTGCATGACCGGATCGATGCCGGCCGCAATGCAATGCCCGTAGACGGTCGGAAACGCCTCCGGGAAGTCCGCGCCGATCGCATCCCGGCAATCGAGGAACGCGCCGCGCCCGGCGGAAATCTCGGCGAACACCCCGCGCGCCACCACATCGCGCGCCGCAAGCTCGCCCGCCGGGTCGATGGCCAGCATGAAGCGCTCGCCCGCGCCGTTGATCAGCGTCGCGCCCTCGCCGCGCAGGGCCTCCGAGGCGAGCGGTGCCGGGTCGATGCCCGCATCGATAGCGGTCGGGTGGAACTGCACGAACTCCGCGTCCGCGATCACCGCGCCCGCCCGCGCCGCGAAGGCGATCGCTTCGCCGCGGGCGTAGATCGGATTGGTGGTGACGCCGTAGAGCGCGCCGGCGCCGCCGGTCGCCATCACGACCGCGCTAGCCGGCATGAAGTCGAAGGTACCCGTGGCCTGCGCCTCGGTGCGCACGAGCCGCACGCCGCTGACACGCCCGCCGCCACCGCTCGGACCGGCGTCCTGAATGAGATCGAGTGCCTCGTAGCCGTCGAGCACGCGGATCGACGGCGTCGCCTTCACGGCCGCGATCAAGGCCTGCATGATGGCCGCGCCAGCCCGGTCGCCCGAGACACGCACGACGCGCGCCCGCGAGTGCGCCGCCTCGCGCGAGAGCACATAATGGCCGGCGAGATCGCGATCGAACGGCACGCCGTAGCTCAGGAGATCGGCGATGCGCGCGGGGGCTTCCGCTGCCACCACCTCGGCCACGTGCCGGTCCACGATGCCGCCGCCGGCGGCGATGGTGTCGGCGGCATGCTTCTCGGGCGTATCGCCTTCGCCGACGGCGGCCGCGATGCCGCCCTGCGCCCATACGCTCGACGCGCCTTCGCCGAGGCGTGCCGCGGCGACCACCGTCACCGGCAGCGGCGCAAGGCGGAGCGCCGTGAACAGCCCCGCGAGCCCGGCGCCGATGACGACGATGTCGCCCGCCCCGAGCGCGGTCCCGGGATCGGAGAAGCCCTGCGTCGGACGAATGTGATTGAAATCCATGTGCACCTCCCCGGTGCCTCGACAGCGGAAGATGCGGGCCTTAGGTGGCCCGCATCGGCATCGTCAGGCCGAGGCCTCGACCATGCGCTCGACGGCGCGGCGCGCTCTTGCCGCCACCTCGGGATCGACCGTCACCTCGTAACGTTTGTAGAGCAGCGCCTCGTAGATCTTCTCGAGGCTGATGCGCTTCATGTGCGGGCAGAGGTTGCACGGGCGCACGAACTCGACGTCGGGCGTCTCGGCGGCGACATTGGAGGCCATCGAGCACTCCGTGACGAGCACCACCTTGGGCGGCCGCTTGGTCTTGACCCAGTCGATCATGGCCGCCGTCGAGCCGGTGAAGTCGGACGCGGCGATCACATCCGGCGGGCACTCCGGGTGCGCGATGATCTTGAGGCCGGGCTCGGCGGCGCGCATGGCGGCCATCTCCTCGCCCGTGAAGCGCTCGTGCACCTCGCAGTGGCCTTTCCAGGCGATGATCTCGACCTTGGTCTTGGTCTGCACGTACTTGGCGAGGTACTCGTCCGGGATCAGCAGCACGCGCGGCGCGCCGAGGCTCTCGACGATCTTCACCGCATTCGAGGACGTGCAGGTGATATCGCACTCGGCCTTCACCGCCGCGCTCGTGTTGACGTAGGTGACGATTGGCACGCCGGGATAGCCGGCGCGCAGCGCACGCACGTCCTCGGGCGTGATCGAGGCCGCGAGCGAGCAGCCAGCCAGCGGATCGGGGATCAGCACCGTCTTGTCGGGATTGAGCAGCTTCGAGGTCTCGGCCATGAAATGCACGCCGGCCTGCACGATGACGTCGGCCTCCGTGCGAGCCGCCTCCTTGGCGAGCTGCAGGCTGTCGCCGCGGAAATCGCCCACGCAGTGGAAGATCTCCGGCGTCATGTAGTTGTGCGCCAGGATGACGGCGTTGCGGCGCACCTTGAGCTCGTTGATCGCATGGATGATGGGCGCGTAGTGCACCCACTCCATCGGTGTCACGACATGCTTCACGCGCTCGTAGAGCGGCTCCATCTCCCGCTTGAGGGCCGGCGTGAACGCCGGCAGCGGAGTGATCGCATCGACGCCCCGTGCGTCCAAGGCCCGTGCGTTCAAGGAATGCGCCTCGGGAGCATGCACCTCGTCACGATCCAGCGTGACAGCCGAAGGAGCAGAACCAAGCGCCATTTTTCATCCTCCTCCTCTATATACTCTACTTGAGTATATAGAGGCCCTGAAAAATACCGGCCGCCTAAGGCCAGTCTCTCGTACGCTCGCGGAGCCTGAATGGTTCCGTTTATTATGCTCTAGTCGAGCATTGAGCGTCCACACCGAATCTAATTGAGGCGCCGCCGATTTTCCAGGCCATCTGCAAAAAAAATCGCGCCTCTCGGCATCCGCAGGCAGAAGGACCGCCTGCGGATCACACCCGTACCGCCTTCACGCGCACACCCGGGGCGGGCCGCTCGAGCACCACCTCGCGCCTGAAGCGGAACAGTTTCGCCGGCCGCCCCCCGGTCTGCGTTTTGACCTCGCCCGTGGGCTCCACGAGCCCGGCGCTCTCCACGAGGCGGCGGAAGTTCTGCTTGTGCAGGTGCGGCCCGAGGATCGCCTCCACCGTCTTCTGCAGCTCGAAGAGCGTGAAGTCGTCCGGCATCAGCTCGAAGATCACCGGGCGGTACTTGATCTTGGCGCGCACGCGCCCGATCGCCGTCGCGAGGATGCGCCTGTGATCGAACACCATGGGCGTCCCGAGCCGGGGCAGGCTGCCCCACGCCAGCGCGGACTCGCGCCCGTCGCGGCGCGCTTCCTCGACGAGGCCCGCCTCGAAGAGGAGCTCGAAGCGGTCGAGCACCTTCTCCTCGTCCCACGCGCCGCCGTCGAGCCCGAAGCAGATGCGCACGCGGTCCTCGCGCGGCACCGGCCGGATCGGCGCCGACCGCGAGGCTGGCGACTGGATCCATTGCTTGAGGCGCGGCTCGATCTCGGCCGAGAGAATCTCGGGCTTGCCCTTGCGCCAGTCCTCCCACGGGAAGTACTGGTACCAGCTCCGCCACGAGCCGTGCGCGAGATCGCGCGCGTGCCCCGTCTCGGTCAGCGCCAGATAGCCGATCGACACCATGTGCATCGAGGCGTCGTTCGGCTCCGCGAGCCGTCCCCGGTCGCCGAACGTGTAGAGCTGCTCGACGTAGCCGAGTCCCAGCCCCGTCTGCTCCTCGACCCAGGTCCTGAGCCCGCTTTCGAGCGTGCGGTGCGCGACCGGCGAGAACGGCCCGAACGGCAGGCCGTCGACGTTCGCATGATCGGAATCGCTGCGGATCACGAGCACCACGGGCTCGTCGTCGATGACAGCGACGATAGCCGCGTTGAGCCCGATCTCGATGCCCGCCGGCTCGTTGCGAGATGCCAAGTGGTGAGCTGCCTCCGCGTCGTCGTCCACGTCGTGGATTCGCCGCTTGAAGTTCATATCTGCGACCATGACACAAGCTCTCCTTAGGCTGTGCCGCTAAACGTTGATAATGGCTATTTTCGGGTACCAATCGAGCAAGAAATTCTTCGCGTTCGCGGGAATAAATTCGAAGCGCCGCCGCGAGTTGCCGACCCCGTTTCAACGCCCCCGCGTGAGCGCTGCAAATCGTTCAAGAAAGAGCCGTTGCGCGTCCGCGGCGGGGAGCGGAGCGAGCTCCTCGAGCCTCCCGGTGAGCGCGGGGCCCGTGGCCGCAGGCCTGCCGAAAAAGCGCGTCGCCTCCTCGACCGAGAACCCCGCGAGACGCGTCGCCTCGTAGAACGCCGCGATTCGATCGGCGCGCTTGATCGCGGACTGGACGTCCGCCGGCAGCGCCGGCGGCAGCCCGAAGCGCACATGCACCGCCTCGAGCAGCTTGGCCTCGAACGCCTTGTAGTCGAGCCCGATCGCCGTCTTGAACGGGCTGATCAGGTCGCCGATCACATACTCCGCCGCATCATGCAGCAGCGCCGCGAGCTGCCACGCGGACGGCCAGCCTGGGTTCAGCTCCCCCGCGATCTCCTCCACCAGGAGCGCGTGCTGCGCGACCGAAAACGCGTGCGCCCCGTGCGTCTGCCCGTTCCAGCGCGCGACCCTGGCGAGCCCGTGCGCGATGTCCTCGATGGCGATGTCGGCGGGCGAGGGATCGAGGAGGTCGAGCCGCCGGCCCGACAGCATGCGCTGCCAGGCGCGCGGCGGCTCCGCGCCGTTGCCATCGCTGGTCCCGGATGTTCCCATCGCCGTCACACCACGGGCGGCACGAATGCGCGTTGCAGCTTGGCGCAGGCGGCATGGCGCGGGCATCCCACGAGATGGTCGTTGACCATGCCCGTCGATTGCATGAACGCGTACATGGACGTGGGACCCACGAAACGGAAGCCTGCCTTTTTGAGGGCCTTCGACAGCTTCGCTGCCTCGTCGGTCACGGGCGGGATGTCGCCCATGGCGCGGCGCACGGACAATGGTTCGCGCTTGCCGAGCGCGGCCCAGAGAAAGCCAGCCAGGGTGCCCTGCGTCTTGAGCGCGAGATAAGCCTCGGCGTTGCTGATGGTCGCCTCGATCTTCAGCCGGTTGCGGATGATACCCTCGTCCGCCATGAGCCGCGCCACGTCGCGCTCCGTGTAGCGCGCGATTTTCTTGGCGTCGAAGCCGTGAAAGGCGCGCCGGAAGTTCTCGCGCTTGCGCAGGATCGTGATCCAGGACAGTCCGGCCTGGAAGCCCTCGAGCACCAGCTTCTCGAACAGGCGCTGATCGTCGGCGTGCGGCACGCCCCATTCCGTATCATGGTAGTGCTGATACAGCGGATCGTCTCCCGCCCACGCGCAGCGCGCGGGCTTTGCGGTGTCACGCGCCGTCATGCAGCGGCCTCGATGCGAAAGCTGGCGAACGCCGGGACTGCGACGCTGAGCGCAACGCCGCCCGCCGAGAGCTGGGTCCCGCCGCGCTGCGCCTCGGCCACGCGATCGATGCGCACGAGCGCGAGCCCGCGCCGTCCGGCCACCGAGCCGAGCCGGCCGATCTCCGCTTCGCCCGCCAGCACCGGCACGTGCCCCTCGGGCAGCGGCTCGTCGGCCACGGCGCACACGATGCGCTTGCGCACCGCCGCGCGGTGCTGCATGCGCGACACCACCTCCTGTCCGACGAAGCAGCCCTTGGTGAAGGAGACACCATTGAGCTGGTCGAGTAGCGCCTCGTGCGGGAAGGTGTCGCCGAACGTGAAGTCGCGCCCGCCCTCCGGCACACCCAGACGGATGCGATGCGCGTGATAGGCATGGGCCGACGCAGACGCCCGGCCAGCTATCGCGAGAACATCCTCGGCGGACCGCGCATCCGCCAGAATCCGGCGTCCCAAGGCCGGAAGACGCGGATCCACGAACGCGATCGATCTCTCAACGTCACCCGATGCGACCGGGCCGCTGCCCCACAGCGCGGCGACCACAAAGTCCGCCGACACGTCGCGAATCTCCACCGCCGCGCGCAGTTTGTACATTGCCAGCCGCTTCACGAGATCACCTGCCCGTGCGCGCGCCGTCTCGAGCAGGAAGCCATCGCCCGCCCGCACCACGAGAAAGTCGAACAGGATCTTGCCCTGCGGGCTGAGCAGCGCCGCATAGAGCGCCGGCACCTTGGCGTCATCGAGCAGTGCCATGTCGTTGGTGACGAGCCCGCCCAGCAGCTTCGCCGCATCCGCACCCGTCACCGCAACGACACCGCGATCCTCAAGCGTCGCAACGAAGGGTCCATCCGAGGCGGTCATTGTCATGGCCTTGAGATACGCCAGCAGCCGGCGGTTGGATCGCAGCGCCTACCGTCCGCGCCGCCCCCCTGCCGCGCGCTTCTTGGCCGGCTCCTTGTCGGCGGTCGCAGCGACCCTGGCGACCGGCTCCGGCTTGCCTTTGGCCGGGATGCCGAGCGCAATCGGCTTCTGGCAGGCCCACTCCGCCACCGCGTCGATATCGTAGAACCGGCACGCCTCCATCAGCATGCGCGCTTCCGTCCAGAGGTCGCCGTCCACCATCGGCATGAAGAGGTCGTGCACGTTGTCGACGCCGAGATAGGTGCGCACGCCCGCATCCCGCAGCTTGACATAAGGCGCGATCGAGTTGTGCAAGGGCGCCATCATGGGCAGCTGCTTCATGCTGAGCGCGGCCGACGGGCAGATGATGATGCCCATGTCGGCTTCCTTGACCTTCTCGATGATGCGGTCCTGCTCGCGCTCCTCCTTGGCCGCGAGCGAAATCGCGTGCACGCCGAACACGCGCCCCTGCATGCCGTGCTCGATGGTCTTCTCTGCGAGCAGCTCCGTCTCGTTCTCGAGCGGATTGTTCTCCTGGTCGATGTGCACGTCGACCGGCTTGCCGAGCTTCTTGGCGAGCGACAGCACCACGTCGAGATGACGCTCGGGCTGCGGCCGGTCGCGCGAGGGAAGCCCGCCGCAGTAGTCGGCAAGCTCGCAGGCCTCCGCGTACTGCGCGAACGACGCCGGGTCGAGCACGCCCTGCAGCGGCTGCACGCCGACCTCGAAGCGGATGCGATCCGCATAGCGCCGCTTCACCTCGAGCGCGGCCCGCATGGGGAGCAGCCCCACCGTGCTGTCGGCATCCACCATGGTCCGGCAGTAGGTCACGCCCTGCTGGATCATGGTCTCGAGGCCGCGGCTGATGCGCTCGACGAGGTCGTCGTGCGTATAGTTCTCCTTGAGGTAGCGGTAGAGCTCCCACTTCTTCTGCATGTCGACCTGCGAGAGGCGCAGGTTGTCGAGCGTGATCAGATACGCCTTGTCGAAGTGCGCATGATGGTTGGCGAGGCCGCCGTGCTTCTCCGCCGCCGCGAGGAAGCGCAGCCGGAGGTTCCACGGCTCGCTGTCGTCGGCGATGCGGTAGCGGTACGTGCCGCGCTCCGCATCGATGATGATCTGCTCGAGCGTGGCGATGGCGACATCCGCGTCCGTGATGAGCGGGATGCCGTTCTCGATCGAGAGCTTGCGGATGAGCTTGGCATCCGAGCTCTCGTCGTAGTCCTCGTCCCCCGTCAGCACGTTGATGACGAGATCGAAGCGGTTGGCCTTGAGGAACGAGAGGATGTTGGGCGAGCGCCCGTCGGTGATCTTGTGGATCTCGGTGCTCTTGAGGCCGTGCTGGTCGAAGAAGCGGTAGGTCCCCGGTGTCGCGTAGAGCTCCACGTCGAGGGTGAGGATGCGGCGGATGGCCGGCAGCATCCGCTTCTTGTCCTCGGGACGCCCTGCGCTGATCAAAAGACTCTTGCGGCGTTGGCGGCCGAGCAGCTTCAGGTTGAAGGCCAGAAGCTCGAGTGAGATTGCGTTGCTCATTTCCTGACCTCGTTCGTTCGATAAGCGCCGTTGCGCGTCTTAACCCGCGAGGCATTCACCCCGCGTGGTGGTCAGAATCGCACCATATTGTAGTTGGCGCACCGGCACCACCCGCTTGCGCGGCCCATCCACGGCCGTCGTAAACGTGTGATCCGCAGCCCGAGAGCGAACGGGGCTAGATGCCCTGCCCGCTCTGCGGCTGCTCCGCCGCCGGAGGAGTGGCGTCGCCCGGCTTCTGCGGCAGCGCCTCGGGCGTCTGCTGAGGCTCGGCAGCGGCGGGCGGAGCCGCCTCGGCGGGAGCCGGCTGCTTCGCCTCCTGAACCTTTGCGCCACCCGGCGGCATGGCGATGCCGGACTTCGGCAGACGCCGCATCACGTAGACGACCGTCCCCGCGTTGATGTGCTGGGCGAGATGCACGACGTCCCCGTTGTGCATGCGGAAGCAGCCTGACGACGACGCCGATCCGATCGAGCCCGAATCGTTGGTGCCATGGATGCGGTAGAGAGTGTTGCCGAGATAGATCGCCTTGGCGCCGAGCGGATTGCTGAGGCCCCCGGTCATGCGCAGCGGCAGCCCTGGCTTCCTCTGATGCATCTCCTTGGGGGGAATCCAGTCCGGCCAGTCCTCGATCCGCGACACGCGCTCGACGCCGGTCCAGGCGAAGCCCTGCTTGCCGACCGCGATCGGATAGACGTAGGCGCTGCCCGACGACAGCGTGTAGTAGAGCTTGCGCCCTGCCGTATCGATCACGATCGATCCCACCTGAAACCCGTTGGCGAACGCCACCGTCCGCGGCGCCTTGGGCGAGATCGAGGGCCGCGCCCCGCCCGAGGCGAGCGCGGCCGGTTTCACCATCGCCGGGCCGCCGAGGAACGACGGAGACTTGGCGCTGCGCTCGGGCGCTTCGCCCCAGCCGCCGAACTGGCTGAGGCTCTGCGCGCTCGCCGGCGCGGCGGCGCTCATCATCGCCAGCGACGCGCCGACTAGCAGCGCCGGAACTCGGAAACTCCACATCATCGTCACTCCGACAAACAAGGGCCCGCCGCCGCCCAGGGGAGGCGTCGGCCGGCAAGCTGGCCGCACTATAGTCGTCTTGCGCACACCGTACAGCCGCCGGCCGGAATGTATTGATAACAAAGCCCATAGTTCGCGATGCGACAGCGGCGCGCAGGCTTGGATTTGTTGTCTAACTTCTCCTGGTTCACCGTCATGCGAAGGACTTTCGAGTTTGCGTCGGGCCCGTCCGGACGGCCAGCGCCGAGCACGCGTGAGCATCGCGGCGCTCTCAGTACTTCCGGAACGTGTGCCAGGTTCCATCCGCGCCGATGGCGACGCGCCACCACGTCCATGCCTTCGCGGCACGCATGGCCTTGGCCTCGGCCGCCGGCATTAGGCGATAGAGATCGACCTCCTCGGCCGGCGTGAGGCTGTCGAGCGGAAGCTCGGCGAGATAGGGCCACACGTAGACGAGCGCGTTCTCGGGGTCGCGTCCGATGGCGAGTCGGGCCGGCGCGAGCGCCAGAAGGTTGGCGAGCACGGCGAGCACTTGGCGCCCCTCCCCGTCGCCCGACACGCGCTTCCAGTAGGCGATCGGATCATCGTTGCCCGCCGGACCGAAATCGGGCTTGAGCTCGTTCCACTCGATGGCACCCTTGAGCTCGTCGATCGAGCCGGCGTGCACCGCGGCGAGAATCTGCTCGCGCATGTCGACCACGCTCTGCGGAAGCGCGCCGTGATAGACGCGCTCCTCGGCTGCGGCCTTTGCGCTCTGCGCGAGCTTGTCCCCCGCAAGCGCCTGATGCGCCGGCCATTCGCCATTGCCAAGGGTTAGCGCCGCCGCTACCAGTATTGGAGCGCCGAAGCTGAGCTTTATCCGCCGCCCGTATGTTGGTGACCCCGTCTGCTGATGACCTGTGTGCTTGCGACCCATGTGTTTGTGATCCATGAGGCTGTGCCGGTCCTCAATTGACGCAGAGAGGCGCGGTTTTCCTTCGAGGTGCAATGCCGCAAATCGATAGAGCGCGATCGCCGCGTTGGCGCTGATGCAGTTAGTCCCCAATCTGCTGATCATTCCTGTCGGCATCCTGATCGGAATCCTTGTCGCGGCTCCTGTCGGCCCCGTCAACGTCCTCTGCATTCAGCGCGCCATCGAGCGCGGCTTCTGGGGAGGGCTCGCGGCCGGCCTCGGCGCCATGCTGGGCGACGGCCTGATCGCCCTGTTCGCGGGTCTGGGCGTCGGCGCGATCTCGGGCGCCATCGAGGTTCACCGCCAGGCCATCCAGATCGTGGGCGGACTGGCGCTCGCCGCCTTCGGCATCAAGCTCTACGTCGAGCCGCCGCGCCTCGCACGCGTCGAGTCCGAGAGAGAGGGAACGGCCTCGCTGCGCGACTATGCCTGGGACATTCCGAAGACGTTCTTTCTCACCATCACCAATCCCGGTGCGGTGCTGGGCCTGTTCGCCATCTTCGGCGGCGTCTCGACCTTCGTCGAGGTGCACAGCTACGTCGACGCCCTGACCATGGTGGCGTCGATCATGGGCGGGAGCTTCATCTGGTGGCTTTCCCTGTCGCACCTGATCGGCCGGCTGCGCCATCGCTTCAGCCCGGCGCACCTCGCCTACACCAACCGCATCGCCGGCGCGCTCCTCATCGGCTTCGGCGCGCTCCTGGTGGGCGAGATGGTGCTCAAGATGCTGCGGGTCACGGGCTGACGCGCAGGAAGCGCTGCCGGCGCACGCCTCGACGTGACGCGCCCCCACAAGAGGTCGCGTCACGAGTCTGATGGCGGAGCGAGCGGATTACTGAACGTTGCGGTCGAGCGTGAACTCGCCCATCTCGATGCGGCGCTCGAGACCTCCGGCGAGCTTCTTGACCGCATCCTCGCCATAGAGCGAGACCAGATCGGTGAGCGCGGTGAAAAGGGCGGCATAGGCCATCTGCTCGGGCGCAACGCCGCTTTCAGCCCCCTCGTCCCACGCCGCGAGAATAAGGCTCAAGGCCCGAAAACTGAGATCCTCGGACGAATTCAGATCGAATTGCGTGTCCATCGCTGTCCTTCCCCCAGGATACCCAAGTTGGCGTCGCCCCCCGCGAGCCAAGCTCGAGCCCGTGCGCGTGAAACCTACACCTAACACGCGTTCGCCATACGAGAAGATGTGCTGGCAATTCACAGTAAACTACACGCTAGCCACAACTCCAGTAAGCCGTAGACCGACGATTGCAAGCGTAACCAGTGTATCGTTGAGATTCAAGGCGATCGCGCGACGAGCGCGTCGCCGATTTGGATTCCCTCGGACAAAAAACGCTCGATCGACGACTGCGCGGTCGGCGTGCACGTGACGTACGTTCTGCGGTAGCTGCGGTAGCCCTGGTTGAAGCTCCGCGTCAGCCGCGCGCGCCGGATCGCGCTGCTCCCCTCCGTGTCGAGGATCTCTTTCATCTTGTCGCGCCAGAGCTGCCCGTCGTTGGCACTGCAGAGCTCGCGCAAGTAATGCACCGCGCCGAGAATCTCCGCTAGTCGCATGAGCTTGTCGTCGTAAGGCTTTGCATCTCCGGGCGCCGCCGCGGCCAAGCCAAATCCCGTCACCGCCGGCAGCACGAGAGCCGCGAGCGCCGCGCCGAAAGCCGCAGCAAGGCACGCCGCACGCAAGAAACGCCCAACGCGTCCCGTGCCCCGCCGCTGACATGCCAACCCGTGCGTCGCCAACAGTTTGCCTCCCGCGCCCACCGGATGTGCCGGATATATAGCGCTGATTCTGACCTTGCGATGGCCCGCCAAGCTCCGGTCGTCGCGACGCGGACCATAACTGCACAGCGTTTACCAATTCCGATCCACTACTCGCGCCAGCAAGCTTAAGGAGGTATTGTTCTTTTTGCGAAGGCCCTGGGGGACGAGACACCGGACTGTCTCGCGACCCACACCCGTGGCCGGAACGAGGGCGCTGGTGCGCTCGCGAGGGGAGTTGGGGATGGCGTACCGTGGCGACGATATGGACCTGAGAACGCCTCAGGCGCCCGCGCCTGAGTTTGCGTCCTCGCCAGCCGATCCGTTCACCGCGCACACACGGTCGCGCACCCCGTCGGGCCCGCGCTCGGCACCGATCTGGGTCGACGATACGCTGCTCGATTGCTGCAACCACGCCTACGACGTGGCCTCTGCCCACCGCGCCGCCGAGGTTCGCCTCGAGCATTTGATCTACGCCCTGACGCGTATCGAGGAGGCCGCCGAAGCGCTCGAGGCACGCGGCGTGCGCATCGCCAGCCTGCGCCGCGAGGCGGCGACCGTCATTGCCACCGAGATACCTCCCGCGAGCAGCAACGGCAAAACCAACCCGAGACGCTCCGACGCCGTCGAGGAGGTGCTGCGCGTGGCGGCCTCCCATGCCTACCGGCGCCAATCGCCGGCCGGCATCGCCGATGTCGCCTTCGCGCTGTTCGACAGCGGGCTGGAATTCCAGACGCTCTTGCGCGGCATTCCCGCGGGCGTACGCGCGGTCGAGACCGGTCTCGACTTGGAAACCTTCCGCGAGCGCCCGGGCAACGGCCCCGCAACACACGCCGCGCGCGGCCTCGCCGCCGACCTTGCCGTCACCACGCAACCTTCGCGGATCGATGCTCTCGAGCACGCGCTCCGCACCCTCACCATCGAAATCGCCAACGAACGCAAAATTCTATCGGGAGTGCTGCAAGACCTGCAGCGAGAGCTCATGGCACAACGCGAAGATACCTCACGCCCCGGCGGCATCGCCCACGACAAGATGCAGGCCGTATTCGGCGACCGGCTGCACAGCCTGGAGCAGGCTTTCGTCTCCGTCCGCAATAATGGCGGCGACGCCGGCGGCCTTCAGGACCGGCTGGGTCTCCTGGAGCGCGCGCTGCAAGGCGAGATCTCCGTCACACGCGCCGCCGTCGAGGCGCTGGCCGACAAGCCCGCCCTCGATTTGGCGCCGCTCCTGACGCGCCTCGAGACCATCGAGACCGCCGCTGCCACGGAGCGCGAGCGCATCGCCGAGGGGCTTCGCTCCCT
>JBFXEP010000011.1:0-20603 GCA_050179995.1 Hyphomicrobium sp. | reverse complement strand
GCACGCTCGGCAACCGCGAGCTGGCGGAGCTCGTCAGAAGCGAGATCGCCCGCGCCGGACATGACGGGCGTCCGGTGGGGTCCGTGCTGACCGACGACCGCGAGATTGCCGCCGCGCTCGCCTACTACGGGCGCGATCTGCCCGTGCCCGTGCTGTCGTGGCGCTCGGGCAACGCGCCGCGCAGTCACTTCGAGAGCGCGAGCCCCTTCACCGCCGCAGCGGCCATGCCCGCGCTCCTCGTGACGGACGGCTCGCCTCCGGCATCGCTGACCTCCGAGTTTGCATCCGTCACACCCGACGAGGCTCGCATCATCGCCGCCGGCGCGCATGACACGCGCACCGTTCACGTCTCGCTGCTCGACCGCTACCAGGGGAGGTAAGCGCATGGCCGCCGTTGATCCCTACTCGCCCGAGGAAATGCGATTCCGCCGGGAGTTTCTGATCGGGGCCGCACTGCTGGCCATCCCGCTCGCCGCACTGATGGTCTCGAGCCCCGGCATCGACCTCGCCATATCGGCGTTCGCCAAAGGCGCCTGTACCGCACCGATGTCCGGCAACCGCTGGTGCGCGACCTGGTCGGTTTCGCTGGCGCGCAACATTTTCCTGGCCATCTTCGTGCTCGTCTCGCTCGTGACGCTGGTGGCCACGGTGCGCATCGTGAGGGCGAAGGGCCGTTGGCTCGGCGCCGAGCAGGCGCGCTGCTGGTTCATGATCGCCGTGCTCGTAGTCGGACCGGGCGTCGTCTCCAATCTCATCCTCAAGGACAACCTCGGCCGCGCGCGGCCACGCGATGTCGTGGAGTTCGGCGGCGCCAAGACCTTCACGCCGGCGCTCACGCCGTCCAGCGAATGCCCGCGCAACTGCTCCTTCGTCAGCGGCGAGGCCTCCTCGATGTTCGCGGTGTTCTTCGGCCTTGCCATGCTGCTACCGCAATATCGGCTTGGCCTCGTCGTGGCCGGCCTCGCGACCGGCGTCCTGGCGGGCTCGATCCGCATCATTCAGGGCGCCCACTTCATGAGCGACGTGCTGTTCGCAGGCATCGTCATGGCCTTGACCGTGAGCGTGCTGCACATGTTCTTCATCGGCATGTGGCGCAACCCGCGCGCCACGCGCGACACGCTGACGGCGCCATTCACGCCTCTCGTGCGCGTCGCCTCGGCGGCATGGGTGCGCTGATGGAACACGCGATCGAACGCGACGCCGTGGCCGCCCTCCCTCCGCAATCGCTCGCGGTGGTGATCCCCGCGCTCGACGAGGCCGGCAACATCGGCAACCTGATCCGAGAGACCGCGGCCAGCCTGCCCGCGGGAGTGCTGCGTGAGATCATCGTCGTCGATGACGCCAGCACCGACTCGACGCCGGCGGAGGTGCAGGCGCTGCTCGCCACCGTCCCGGAGCTGCGCTACGTGCGCCACGCCCGCCGCGCCGGCCAGAGCGCCGCCATCCGTAGCGGCGTCCGCGCCGCCAGCGCCCCGCTCGTCGCCACCATGGACGGCGACGGCCAGAACGATCCACACGACATCCCGGCTCTTCTTGCGCTGCTCGACCAGGCCGACGGGCCGAACGTGGCCCTCGTCGGCGGCATCCGCGTGACGCGCCGCGCGGAGTCCTCGAAGCGGCTCGCTTCCAAGTTCGCCAACTGGCTGCGCATGCGCCTTCTCGACGACCGCTGCCCGGACACTGGCTGCGGCATCAAGGCCTTTCGCCGCGAGGTATTTCTCGATCTGCCCTATTTCTCGGGCATGCACCGCTACCTGCCGGCGCTCGTCCTCGCCTACGGCTACGAGACCGCCTACGCGCCGGTCAACGACCGCCCGCGCCGCGCCGGCGTCTCGAAGTACACCAACTTCGGCCGCGCCCTCGTCGGCATCTACGACCTCGTGGGCGTGCGCTGGTTGATCGCACGCACCGCGCTGCCCCGTGCCGGAGCCGCGGAGCGGCGCGCCCAATCCGAGACATCGCAACCCGCCAGAAGCGAGGAACGCCAGTGCTTGCAAAATTGACCGCGTGGTGGGCCGCGCTTTCGCCAGCCGAGGTGATGTGGCTTGCAGTCGGCTTGAGCGGCCAGGCCATGTTCTCGGCCCGCTGGCTCATCCAGTGGTTCATGACCGAGAAGTCGCGCCGCTCCACCATGCCGGACTTGTTCTGGTACCTGAGCCTGTTGGGCGGCATGCTCGTCTTCGCCTACGGCCTGCACAAGATGGACCCTGTGATCCTCCTCGGCCAGTTCGGCATCATCATCTACGCGCGCAACCTGTTCTTCATTCGCCAGGAGAAGCAGGCCACCGCGCACCCGAGCTCCGCTGCCGCGCCACTCAGTAGCTAAACACCGAAAACAGCTGTCATCAACCCGTCACGGACCTCGCAGAAACATGCGGGGCCGAGCGAGGCCGCGGCAGCACTGGTCAAAGAGCCGCGTTAGCCCAGTAACCCGTAGAGGCGCGCCCGATGACCCAACGCGATCCCATATCCGACAAGATCAAGGCCGAGATGCTGGACAGCTTCGACGAGGAGTTGGAGCTCGAGCTCGACGACGAGCGCCTCGAGGCGGCGCCGGCCGCCGGCGACCAAGCGAGCGTCGACCGCAAGCAGTACTTCAGGGAGCTGTTCCGCCTGCAGCGCGAGCTCGTGAAGCTGCAGGACTGGGTCGTGCACAAGAAGCTCAAGGTCGTGGTCATCTTCGAGGGCCGCGACGCCGCCGGCAAGGGCGGCGTGATCAAGCGCATCACCCAGCGCTTGAACCCGCGCGTCTGCCGCGTTGCCGCCCTCCCCGCGCCGAACGAGCGCGAGCGCACGCAGTGGTATTTCCAGCGCTACGTCACCCACTTGCCCGCCGGCGGCGAGATCGTCCTCTTCGACCGGAGCTGGTACAATCGCGCCGGCGTCGAGCGCGTGATGGGATTCTGCTCCGACGCCGACGTCGAGGAGTTCTTCCGCTCCTGCCCCGAGTTCGAGCGCATGCTCGTGCGCTCGGGCATCATCCTGGTCAAGTACTGGTTCTCGATCACCGACGAGGAGCAGAACTTCCGCTTCACGATGCGCATTGAGGACCCGCTGAAGCAGTGGAAGCTGTCGCCCATGGACCTCGAATCCCGGCGCCGCTGGGAGGCCTACACCAAGGCCAAGGAGTCCATGCTCGAGCGCACGCACATTCCCGAGGCGCCCTGGTGGATCGTGGAAGCCGTCGACAAGAAGCGCGCGCGCCTGAACTGCATCACCCACTTCCTGGCGCAGATCCCCTATGAGGAGGTCCCACGCGCCGAGATCGTGCTGCCCGAGCGCGTGCACAATCCGGACTACATCCGCGGCCCCGTGCCGGACGAGATGTATGTGCCGGACCGCTTTGCGGAAGACTGAGCGTCGCATCACCCCCCAACCAGCCGGGCGCCGATGCGAGCATCCGGCCGGTTAAATTTTATCTTTTGAAAGCAACGCTTTTGTAGCTGGTCTTGATCTAGCCTGCGATCTCGATGATGCTGGCGCCGAGGGATCCCCAAAGGCACAGCCCGCGCGCGTTCAAGGCTGCTTCATGCCCAAGCCGAAAACTCCGCTTCTCACCGTCGATTGCGTGGCTTTCGACAGCCGCGGACGCGTGCTCCTGATCCGGCGCGCCAATCCGCCGTTCGCCGGGCAGTACGCCCTTCCCGGCGGCTTCGTCGACATCGGCGAGACGGTGGAGACGGCCTGCCGCCGCGAGCTTGAGGAGGAAACGGGCGTCAAGGCCCGCGAGCTGACCCTGGTCGGGACCTACTCCGATCCTACCCGCGACCCCCGCGGGCACACGGTCAGCATTGCCTTTGCGACCGTCCTGTCGCGGGCTCGCCCGAAGGCCGGCACGGACGCGGCCCGTGCAGGCTGGGTCGCCAACTGGCAGCGCGAGAAGCTCGCCTTCGACCACGCCACCATCCTGCGCGACGCTTATCGCACGCTGCGGCGCAAGCGGAAGATACCGGCCAGCAAGTAAAACCCGTCCGGTCGGCCACCACGCAACACGGTCACCCCTCAGTTCGGCAGCGAGCGCGCGGCTTTCCATTCCGAAAGCTGGATGACTTGCGCGGAGTGGTCCTTGGGGAGCGACAGCCTCAACATGCGTTGGTTCATGCGGTGATGAAAGCAGGCGACGAGATAGCTGACCGGTGCGCCGTACACGTAGAAGCTGACCTTGTTCTTGGACATGGTGAGGCTCCGTGCTGCTGAGCAGTCCCATGTCAATGTGCTTCGCGCCTTACCGCAAGTGTGCGCGGGCCACAATCGGACCAGCAACTCTCGTCCGGCGCGCCCTGCCGCCGGACGAGACGGTTGTAGACGAATCCCACGGCGAAATCGTCAGACGGGAGCTTTCTTGAACTTCGCCGCTTCCTCCGAGCCGCCGGTCGCGTTGCCGGCGCTGTAGGAATGCGCGCCGACACCCGCCAGCTTGCCGCCCTGAACGATCAGGTACTCGTTGCGGACCGGCTTCCCGGCGAAGTAGCACTCGAGGATCTCGCGCACGCCCGCCGCATAGCGCGTCTGCGCCGAGAGCGAGGTGCCCGAGATGTGCGGCGTCATGCCGTGATGCGGCATGGTCCGCCACGGATGATCCTGCGGCGGCGGCTGCGGGAACCACACGTCGCCCGCATAGCCCGCGAGCTGTCCGCTCTCGAGCGCCCGCACCACCGCGTCGCGGTCGCAGAGCTTGCCGCGCGCCGTGTTGACGAGATAGGTGCCGCGCTTGAAGTGCTTCAGCGTCTTGTCGTTGATCATGTGCTCCGTCTCCGGGTGGAGCGGGCAGTTGAGCGTCACCACATCGCACACCGGATACATATCCTCGGGGGCCTTGTGATACGTGAGGTTGAGCTCCTTCTCGACCGCCTCCGGCAGGCGGTGACGATCCGTGTAGTGCAGGTGGACATCGTAGGGCTTCAACAGCCGCAGCACGCGCAGGCCGATGCGCCCCGCCGCGACCGTGCCCACGTGCATGCCCTCGATGTCGTAGGAGCGCGACACGCAGTCGGCGATGTTCCAGCCGCCCCTGATCACCCAGTTGTAGGACGGGATGTAGTTGCGTACGAGCGACACCATCTGCATGACGACATGCTCGGCGACGCTGTTCGAGTTGCAGTAGGTGACCTCGGCCACCGTGATGCCGCGGTCCATGGCCGCCTGCAGATCCGTGTGATCCGAGCCGATACCCGCCGTCACGATCATCTTGAGCTTCGGCGCCTTCGCAATGCGCTCGGCCGTCATGTAGGCCGGCCAGAACGGCTGCGAGATCACGATCTCGGCATCGGAGAGCTCCTGGTCGAGCTTCGAGTTGGCGCCGTCCTTGTCGGACGTCACGACCAGCGTGTGCCCCGCCGCCTCGAGAAATTTCCTGAGCCCGAGCTCGCCCGAGACGCTGCCGAGAAGCTGGCCGGGCTTGAAATCGATCGCCGACGGCGTCGGCGTCGTCTGCCCGTCCGGATACTTGGTGATCTTCGGAATGTCGTCGCGCGCATAGGACTTGGGATAGCCGTCAACCGGATCGTCGTAGAGAACACATACGATCTTCGCCATGGGTCGTCTCCTTGATGGGGTGAAGCCATGAGCAAGCCAGACGTCGTCGTACCCTTCCCGGGTTCTTATCTCGGCGCGCGAACACTGAATTTTAAGGGCGTGCACGTCAAATAAATGCCCTTCAAGCCCGATTGATCCCACGTCTCGCGTGTCTATGGACCGCAGAGGGGTGCGTCGGTCGAGCTGGTCGAGGAGCTGGATCGAGCCATTGAGACCTTTGCGCGGCGCGTGCGCGAGGCGACCGGCTGCGACGTGGCCCAAAGGCCGGGTGCCGGCGCCTCGGGCGGCATCGGCGCCACGCTGGTCGGCCTCTGCCGCGCGTCTCTTATTCCGCGCTTCGAGATGGTGCGCCGTGCCCTGCCGTTCGACGAGAAGCTGGCACAGGCCGACCTCGTCCTCACCGCAGAGGGCGGCGTCGACGCCCAGAGCGCATGCGGAAAGATCCCAGCCGAGGTGGCGGCCCGCGCGCACCGTCGGTGCTCCCGTCATCGTGCTGGCCGGCGCCATCGGCAGCGGCGCCGACGCGCTCCACACGGCCGGCGTCTCGGCCCACTTCGCCATCGCCGATCGGCCCATAAGCCTCGAGCAGGCCATGCGCGATGCGGAACGGCTTCTGGAGGCGACGGCCACCCAGGCGGCGCGCGGCTTCTATGCCGGGTTTTGCTCTCGCCCGATACCGGCCCAGTCAGCACTCTTGGTCCGCCCCACCGCTCGCGAGAGATGGCAGGCCAAGGCATGGAAACGCCAAACCAAAACGGAGCTGAACGGCGCCGCCCGATGCAAAAGGCGGACCCGCGCCGAGCAGGGGGCGTGCGTCGCGGCGCGTAGCAAAAATGGGCCGGCGCCCGGCCCCGAGGTGCGGCGCGTATCGGCGAATGCGCAACCGCTGGGGCCGAACACCGGCCAAGAAAACGTGTCGCTCACGACATCAGGCGTTCGACAGCTCTGTCAAACGCGGGATGTCGCGCAACGTGACCGTGGTGCCGCCCTGCTCGACGTCGATCACGCGCATGGCGCGCAACTTGGAGAGCGTTCGGCTCACGGTCTCGATGGTGAGCCCCAGGAGGTCGGCGATGTCGCTGCGCCGCATGGCGAGCCTCACCGTGTCCGGGTCCTTCGCATCCTTGCGCCGGAGCGCGAGCAGGAACGACGCAAGCCGCTCCACCGCGCCGCGCTGGCCGACAGCGACGAGGAGGTCGCGCGTCGCCTCGAGCTCCTGGCAGACGGATCTATACAGCTTGATGGCAAGGCCGGCGTCGCTCTCGGCCAGCGCCTCGAGCGAGGCCGCCGAATGGCAGCGCACCTTGCCCCGGCACGTCGCCTGGGCGCTCAGGATGTGCTCCTTGCCGGCGCCGAGCCCGATGAGATCGCCCGGGTAGGCGAAGTCGATGATGCGCCTGCGCCCATCGCTCAGCGTCTTGTAGATGGCGATCACGCCCTCCTCGACCTGGAAGACGTGGATGCGCGGGTCACCCTCGCAGAACACGTGCTCCTTGCTTTCGAGCTTGCGGATGCTCGCGGAGCGCATACGCTCGGCGAGATCCCCGGAGCCCGCCTGCCCTGGCGCCCTCCGCGCGGGAACGACAATGTGCCCGATCTCTATGGGGTGGCTGGCCAGCATCGCTCTCTCCCGCGCCATGTTCCGATGACACGATTAGAGGCAGCGGGAGAAACGCCGGTATGCGCGTTCCGTGACGAATTGTACGAGAATGTAACCGGTACGGGCCGAAGGCTGCGGCAGGCCGTCGCGGAGCTTGGCCTCCCGCCTTCAGCAAACGGCCGGCTCGCAGGCCCGGATGGTAAAGGCCTGGTGCTTGCGCTGGCGCGAGAACGTGAACTCGCGACCGTCGAAGCAAGACGCGCGGCCGTCCTGTCCGAGAGAGTCGCCAAGCGGGATCTCCTGGTAGGTCAGCACCTCGTTCAGCGCGCATCCCTTCTCCGCCTTGAGCTGCTGCTCGAGGACGATCCGCCATGGCCCCTCCTCGGAAACGAGCGGACCCTGCGCCAGCACTGCCAGTCCGGCCGTGATGACGACGTTCGAGGCAATGGCGATGCCCTTCAGCATGGGGCCGCATCTCCCTTGTGAGCACGCCGAGACATAGGCAGGGGGCGTTGCGCTGGCTTTGACGCCAGTCAAACGGGCTCGCCCGGCCCGCTCCTAGAGTGCAGGAAATTTGGGCAGGGACGGACAGCGATGGCAGACACCGTGATCGATCTCTTCTTCTCGTTTCAGGGGCGCGTGGATCGGCGGGCTTGGTGGATCGGCGCCGCGATCATCGCCGTGGTAGGGCTGGCCGGATTGTATCTCTTCAACAATGACGGCTTCGACGAGAGCGCCAACGCTTCACGCGAGGCGCTCACCATGGGCGCGTTCCTGTGGCTGATGCTCTGCCTGTTCGCGCTGACCGCCCTTTCGGCCAAGCGCCTCAAGGATTGCGGCCAGCCGCGCCTACTCTACACCCTCGGCATCGCGGGCGTGCTTTTGATCTCAGGCCGGGCATTTGGCTTGTTCACCGGCGTCCTCTCGGACGCGCCGGATACGGCGGTCTTCTGGGGTCTCCTTGCTCTCGCCGCACCCGGGATCGCCGCGTGCGCCGCCTTGCCCACGCAGGAAGGCCGCTAACGCAATGTCGGCGCTTGCGGCCCTCATCGCCGGCGGCTTTACACTTGGTCTGGCGAGCACACTGCATTGCGCCGGCATGTGCGGCTGCATTGCCAGTGCCGTGATGCTGGCTGGCGGGCCGCAGCCGCCTCGGGAAGGCGCGCGCGTCCTCGCCCTGATGCATGCCGGGCGCATTGCGTCCTACGCGCTGGCCGGCGCAGCGGTCGGCGCGCTCGGCGCACCAGCCGTCGCATGGCTCGACCGCGAGCTGGCGTTCCGGATCGTGCAGTGGGCGGGCGCCATGGCGCTCATGTGGATCGGCCTCTCGACAGCGGGCGCGCTGCCGCCGCTATCCGCGCTCGACCGCCTGCTGGCACCCGTCGCCGATCTCGTAGCGCGCATGGCAAAACCCGTGCAGGGCCGCGGCCGGGCCGCGCTCGCCGCCGGCCTCGCCTGGGGGCTCATGCCGTGCGCGATGGTCTACGGCGCGCTCTTCACCGCCATGCTGACCGGCTCCGCCGCCTCGGGTGCGGCGGTCATGGCCGCCTTTGGGCTCGGCACGCTGCCGGGGCTCATCGCCTCGGCCGCGGGCTTCCGCCTCCTGTCCCGTGCCGGCGCCCGGAAGCGATTCAGGCTTGCGGCCGGGCTTGCGATTGGCGCCGCCGGCTTCCTGAGCGTGTGGGTGCCGCATCGTGACGCCGGCGTGATCTGTGCGCCGCGCCAGAGTGCGGAATTGACCGAGGTCAACCTCGCCCGCTGATCCGCGCCTATGATCGCGCATCGGATCGGAGGTTCCACCCATGAAGCCCATGCTGCACGTCCTCGTAGTCGCGATGCTGATCGCCGCCGGGGGCGCTGAAGCCCAGGACCTGGGGGATGCCCGCCTCGGCGGAGACTATGCCCGCGCGCATTGCGCCGAATGCCACGGCGTCGAGGCCGCAGGGGACGACTTCTCGCCCAATCCCGACGCGCCGGACTTTTCCGTGGTCGCCAATACGCCCGGCATGACGGCGCGGGCGATCGTGGTCTGGCTGCAGACCTCCCACCCCTCGATGCCGGATCTCATCATCCCGCCCGAGGCGCGCGACAACCTCGTCGCCTACATCATGAGCCTCAAGCGGGCGCCGTGACAAACGCTGACCGATGATCTAAGCCTCCGTTGACCGCGGTGCCGGCCGAGCCGCCCGGATGCCGCATACGGAGAGGCCTTACTCATGGGCAAGGACGCGCCGCCGTCCGACAGGGACACGCGCAGCCCGACGCTGACCGAGCAGCAGGTCTCGGCCATCCTCGCCATCGCGGCGGACGCCATCATCTCGCTCGACGAGACCTTTCACATCACGCTCTTCAACGACGGCGCTTCGGCCATCTTCGGCTATGCGCCGCAGGAGATCATCGGCCGCCCGCTCGACGTGCTCATTCCCGAGCGCATGCGCGCCGGCCACCACCATCACGTGGCGAGCTTCGCCTCGGCCCCGATCGCGGCGCGCAAGATGGGAGACCGCCGGGAGATCTTCGCGCTACACAAGGACGGCAGCGAGTTCCCGGCCGAGGCCTCGATCGCCAAGCACGAGATCGACGGGCGCCGGGCCTACATGGTGGTGCTGCGCGACGTCACCGAGCGCAAGCAGGCGGAGCGCGCGCTCGCGCTCGCGAACTCGCAGCTCGAGGCGCGCGTCGCCGAGCGCACCCGCGCGCTCGAGGCGGAGATCCAGCGCCGTGAGCAGGCCCAGGATGCCCTCATCCAGTCGCAACGGCTCGAGGCCATCGGCCAGCTTACAGGCGGCGTTGCGCACGACTTCAACAACCTGCTCACCATCATCACCGGCAACCTCGAGCTTCTCGACGCGACGATCGGGGGCGAGGGCGCGCACGGCTACCTCAAGCGCGCGACGGATGCCGCCGAGATGGGTGCGGCGCTGACGCGGCGCCTGCTCACCTTCGCGCGCCGCAGGCGGCTTTCACCGCAGGTGCTCGACGTCAATGTGCTCATCCTCAACCTCACCGAGATCCTGAAGCGCGCGCTCGGCGAGCAGGTCGCACTCTCGACCGTGCTCGCGGGCGACATCTGGCCGACGAAAGCCGATCCGAGCGAGCTCGAGAACGCCATTCTCAACCTTGCCATCAACGCTCGTGACGCGATGCCGGGTGGCGGCGACCTCACCATCGAGACGCGCAACACGACGGGCGAGGAGACTGACCTCTCGGGCGGAGGGGCGTTCGTGCTGATCTCCGTCAGCGACACGGGCCACGGCATGACCCCTGAGACGCTGGAACGCGCATTTGAGCCCTTCTTCACGACCAAGGAGGCCGGGCGCGGCACGGGCCTCGGGCTCAGCACCATCTACGGTTTCGCCGAGCAGTCGGGCGGGCGCGCCACCATTGCGAGCGAGGTCGGGCATGGCACCACCGTCAATCTCTACTTGCCGCGAGCGGACGCGACCGGTGTCGCGACGGCGCCCAGCGCCGAGACCCCGGTCCCCCTCTCGGAAAACAGCGAGATCGTGCTCGTGGTCGAGGACAACGACGAGGTGCGCGAGCTGACCCTCGAGCGCGTCGAGGGCCTCGGCTACGTGGTGCTCGAGGCCAGAAGCGGGCTTGCCGCCCAGCGCATTCTCGAAAGCGGCACGCACGTGGACGTGGTCTTGAGCGACATCGTCATGCCGGGCGGCATGTCGGGCATTGACCTCGCGCGATGGATGCGGGTGCACACGCCGCATGTGCGCATGGTTCTGACCAGCGGATTTGCGGCCGAGCTTGCCAGCGAGACGACCCGTGACATCGCGGGCCAGCCCATCTTGCATCAGCCCATCCTGCATAAGCCCTACCAGCGCGCCGAGCTCGCCATGGCCCTGCACGACGCGCTCAAGCCTTCGGATCAGACCCGCTTGACGCCGCCGGCGAAAGCGTAGCCGACCCCGCGCACGGTCTTGACGAGGCGCGGGCGCTCGCTTTCCGGCTCGATCTTGCGCCTGAGGCGCGCCACCAGCCCGTCGATCGAGCGGTCCATCGGCGTCCAGTCGTGGCCTTTGAGCAAATCCATCAATTCGTCGCGCGAGAGCACACGGCCGGGACGCTGCACGAAGATGGCGAGCAGGTTGAACTCCGCCGTCGTGAGATCGCAAGTCTCGCCCGAAGGATGGCGCACCTCGCGCCGGGACGGGTCGAGCGTCCAGCCGTCGAAGGTGTAGCGCGTGCCGCCGGATGGCACGTCTGCCGCAGCCGTCTCGGCGGGCACATAGCGGCGGAGCACGGCGCGCACACGCGCGATCACCTCGCGCATCAGGAATGGCTTGGCGATGTAGTCGTCCGCGCCGAGCTCGAGACCGACGACGCGGTCGATGGGATCGCCCTTGCCGGTGATCATGATGATCGGCGTGTTGCGCCGGGTGCGCAGCTCGCGCGCGAGCTTGAGGCCATCCTCGCCGCCGAGCTTCAGGTCCAGCGTGATCAGGCTGACCGGGTGGCTCGTCAGTTGTACCTCCGCCTCGGCGCCGGTTGCGGCCTCCAGAACGCCGAAACCCTCCGCCTCGAGGCCGGCGCGCAGAAGCGCCCGGATCTCCGGCTCGTCGTCGACAACCAGAAGCTGCTCTTTCAGCATACCCGCCATGGTGCGTAGCAAGACAAAAAACGGCCGCCGAGACAAGCGGCACTCAGGCCCCCGCGCGACCGTCCGTCACATCATGTCACACATTCTCACAATCGGATCACGCCCCTGAGACGCGGATTTCGTCTGCTAGCGGCCCGATCGGCAGCCTGCGGACCAAAGCGCGTCCCCCAGGCCTCGGCAACACCTAGCCTCGAGCGACAGGAGCTTGAGTGAACGCAAACCGACATGACGACGCAGCGGCACGCCCAGCGTCCAGACCGGTCCCCGGCCCGGAGCCTGCTGCCGGCACTGGACTGATCACGCGCCACCGGCTCGTCGCCGGCGTGTTCACCAACCCGCTCGAAGCGGGGAGCGCAATCGTCACCCTGGCCGCAGGCGGCGCGAAGGATTGCGCGCTCGTGCTCCTTTCGGGCGGGCCGGACGGCCGATCATCGGGCAGCGAGCGCGCGCCCGGGACCAACTTCGCGGTGCATCACATCGATGCCTCGGCGCCGCTCGCACCTCGCCTTGCGGAAATCCTGGCGCGGGAAACGCACGACTGCGCTGCCGCCGGGATGCAGCGGCTCATCCAGCGCCTGGCGCAGCATCTATCCGATGGATCGGCGGTCGTCGTCTGCTCCACGCGTGCGGCGGATCAGCAGCGCCTCGTGTCGCAAACCTTCCTCGAAGCCCGATGCAAGGTCGTGCTCACACACGAGGACGAGCGCGGAGGCTGCAGCTCAGGGCCCGCATCCGACGCATGCTGCGGCGCCTGCGGGTCCCCGTGCGATCGCGAGGCCGGCTCTTGAGGCCGGCTGCCTCCCGTCCCAATCACAACGTCATGTAAATGACTTAGCCTGCAGGCTGCGCAGCTCGCCCCCGCGCAGGGCATTTCACGCAAAGGCCGATCCCGCATGACCGTGCGCAATCTCGAGTTCCTGTTCTCACCTGCCTCCATCGCTCTCATCGGGGCAAGCCCCGAGCCAGGCAGTGTCGGGCGCATCATGGCGTCGAACCTGCGCTCGGGCGGGTTTGCCGGCGACGTGTGGCTGGTCAATCCCCGCCATGCCGAAATCGATGGCGCGCCCTGCTTTGCGTCGGCGTCCAAGCTCCCCGGCGTGCCGGACCTCGCGGTGATCGTCACGCCGCCGCAAGCCGTCGCGGCCGTCATCGCCGAGCTGGCCGGGATCGGCACGAAAGCCGCGGTCGTCATCACCGCGGGCATCGACCGCGCCTCCCGCGAACGCATGTTCGAGGCCGCCCGGCCGGCGTGCCTCAGGGTGCAGGGGCCGAACTGCCTGGGACTCATCCTGCCCTGGATCGGCGTCAACGCCAGCTTCGCGCAGCGCATGCCGCCGGCCGGCGACCTCGCGTTCATTTCGCAATCCGGCGCCCTGGTGACGGCGATCATCGACTGGGCGCACGGCCAGGGGATCGGCTTCTCGAAAGTCGTCTCCATGGGCGACATGGCGGATGTCGATTTCGGCGACACGCTCGACTACCTGGCGGGGGACCCCGAGAGCAAGGCCATCCTCCTCTATGTCGAGCAGGTGACGCAGGCGGCGAAGTTCATGTCGGCCGCGCGACGGGCCGCCCGCGCCAAGCCGGTCATCGTGCTGAAGTCCGGGCGCCATGAGGCGGGCGCCAAGGCGGCGCGCTCGCATACCGGCGCGCTTTCCGGCTCGGATGCTGTCTACAGCGCCGCATTCCGGCGTGCGGGCCTCGTGCGTGTCGACGACCTCGACGGCCTGTTCGAGGCGGCCCAGATGCTGTCGTTCGCGCCACGCCTCAGGGGTGAGCGGCTCGCCATCCTAACCAATGGCGGCGGCGCGGGCGTGCTTGCGGCCGACCGCCTCGCCGATTTCGATGGCACCATGGCGGCCCTCACGCCCGAGACCGTCGCCAAGCTCGATGCCGTCCTGCCGGCGACGTGGTCAAAGGGAAATCCCGTAGACATCATCGGCGACGCCGCCCCCGCGCGCTACCAGGCGGCGATGGAGGTCCTGCTCGAGGATGCGACGTCGGACGCCGTGCTGGTCATCAACTGCCCCACAGCGCTGGCATCGAGCGAAGGGGCGGCGGATGCCGTGCTCGCGGCGGTGCTCGCGCGCGGTACGCATGACAAGGCCGTGCTCACCAACTGGATCGGCGAAGAGGCCGCCGCCGCGAGCCGCCGTCTTTTCGTCGGTGCCCGCATGCCGACCTTCCCCACGCCCGCAGCCGCCATCGACGGCTTCATGCACCTCGTGCGCTACCGCCGCTCGCAGGAGGAATTGATGCGGACGCCGCCGGCCTCTCCCGGCGGGCTCGACCTCGACCGCGACGGGGCGCGCGGCATCATCGAGAGCGCCATCTCACAGGGCCGCGAGATGCTGACCGAGCACGAAGCCAAGGGCGTCCTCAAGGCCTACGGCATCCCCGTCGCCGAAACGGTGGTCGCACGCGACGCCGATGGCGTCGCCGCCGCGGCCGGCAAGATCCTCGCGCAGTACCGGGCTTGCGTGATCAAGATCCATTCCGACGACATCTCGCACAAGTCGGACGTCGGCGGCGTGCGGCTTGGCATCATGAGCGCGGACGAGGCGCGCGAGGCCGCCCGCTCGATGGCCGCGCAGGTGCAGAGGGTGCGGCCCGATGCAAATCTCGAAGGATGGGTGGTCGAGCCGATGATCGAGCGGCCGGGCGCGCACGAGCTCATCGTCGGCATGAGCGTGGATGCCACGTTCGGGCCGGTGCTCCTGTTCGGCGCGGGCGGCACGGCCGTCGAGGTGATCAAGGATACGGCACATGCGCTGCCGCCCCTCGATCTCAGGCTCGCAAGCGATCTGATCCGCCAGACGCGCGTCAGCCGCCTGCTCGACGGCTACCGCAATCGGCCGCGCGCGGATCTCGGAGCAATAGCCGATGTGCTCGTGCGGGTGAGCACGCTGATCTCCGACCGCGCCGAGCTGCGGGAGCTCGACATCAACCCCCTGCTTGCCGACGAGAAGGGATGCATCGCGGTCGATGCGCGCATGCGGGTCGCGAGCGAGGCAGCGTCCCCGCGCAAGCCGATGTCGATCCGCCCCTATCCGGCGCAATGGGAGAAGGACGACGTTGTTTCCTCGATCGGGACCGTGCACGTGCGCCCGGTACGTCCCGACGACGAGCCGCTCTACATCGACTTCTTCGCCCGCGTCGAGGCGGACGATTTGCACATGCGCTTCTTCACCGCCGCGCCGGACCGCTCGCATCGCTTCCTCGCCCGGCTCACGCAGATCGACTATGCGCGCGAGATGGCGTTCGTCGCGCTATCGAAGGAGACGGGCGAGCTTCTGGGGGCGGCGCGCCTCACCGCGGACCCGGACTACGCGCGGGCGGAGTTCGGCGTGCTCGTGCGGTCGGACCTCAAAGGGCGCGGCATCGGCTGGCTCATCATGCAGCAGCTCATCGCCTACGCGCGCGCGGAGGGACTGGGGACCCTCTACGGCGAGGTGCTGGCGATCAACGCGACGATGCTCGGCATGTGCCGCAAGCTCGGCTTCCAGGTCGAGGTCGATCCCGAGGACGCCACGCTGAGGCATGTGACGCTCGCGCTGAATGAGGCGCGCGCAGCCGGTTAGGGGCGCCGTTCCGGCGTGGGAGCCCGCTCGAGTGGCCGATCGTCGTCGTTGGCGATCGCGCGCCATCCGGCACCTTCGAGATCCTCGAACTGGCCCGAGCTCATCGCCCACAGGAAGGCGGCGAGCGCCAGGCCGCCGATCGCAAGTGCGCATGGGATGAGCCAGGCAAGCGAGCTCATGTGCTCTTCCTCGCCGAAGTGACTGCGAGGGCGCGGCCCTTGAGGCGCAGGGCATTCACCGTCACCGCGATCGATGACAGCGACATGGCGACCGCCGCGATCAGAGGCGTGACATAACCCGTCATGGCGAGCGGAACGAACACGGCGTTGTAGCCGATGGCGATGACGAAATTTTCGATCGACATGGCCTGCGTCGCTCTCGCCACGGCGATGCTTTCCAGGATCGGCGCGAGCATCTCGCCCTGAAAGACCGCGTCGGCAGCGGTCTGGCTGATGTCGGCGGCGCTCGACGGCGAGAGCGATGCGTTGGCGGCGGCGAGCGCCGGCGCATCGTTGAGGCCGTCGCCGACCATCAGCACCTTCCGCCCCTGCCGCTTCATGTCCTCGATGGCGGCGATTTTTCCATCCGGCTTCACGGCCGCCCGCCAGTCGGCGATGCCCACCGCGTCGGCGACGTCCGCAACAGCGGACTCGCGGTCGCCGGAGAGCAGGCACACCTCATAGCCGGCGTCGCGGAGGCGCGCCACGACCTCGCGCGCATCCGCCCGCACGGCGTCCTCGAAGTCGAGCACGACGGGTGCGCGCTCGGGCTCGACGTACCAGAGCGCGCCGGAACGATCGTCGGCATGCTCAGCGCCGACCCATTCGCGTGATCCGAGCCGGCGCTCGCCGGCCGGGTCCGGGGCGACGAGGCCGGAGCCCGTCACCTCGAGCGTGCCCGGCGCGGCGATGACGGCCAACTCGCGCTGCTCGGCGGCGCGGACGACGGCCTTCGCATAGGGATGACGGCTCGCAACCGCGAGCGCCGCGGCACGCGCCAGAACGGCATCCGAGATGTCGGCTCCGTTGCGGAGCGCCGGCTCGCCGCGCGTCAGCGTGCCGGTCTTGTCGAAGACCACGGTGTCGACCTCGGCCAGGCGCTCCAGACCGTCGGCGGCCTGGAGGAGACCGCCCGTCGCACACAGGCGGCTGGTCGCGACCACCTGAACGACCGGCACGGCAAGCGCAAGCGCGCATGGGCACGTGACGATGAGCACGGCGACGGCGTAGGTCAGCGACGTCTCCCAGCCCGCGCCCGCGAGCATCCAGCCCACAAAGGTCGCAACCCCCAGAAGATGCACGGCCGGCGCATAGAGGCGCGAGGCGCGGTCCGCGAGGCGGACGTACTGGCCGCGCCCCTGCTCCGCCGCCTGCATGAGGCGTGTGATCTCTGCGAGCAGCGTGTTGCTGCCGGTTGCCGTCGCCTCGACCGTCACGGGGCGCACCATGTTGAGGGTGCCGGCGTGCACCTCGTCTCCCTGCGTCACCCAGCGCGGCAGCGTCTCGCCCGTGATCAGGCTTTCGTCGACATCGGTCATGCCGGTCGAGATGCGCCCATCCACGGGAATGCGCTCGCCCGCCGCGACCTGCACCTTCATGCCCGGACGAAGTGCGCGCGCCGGCATGCGCTCAATGACGCCGCCCGCGCTGATCACGCTCGCGGTCAGCGCCTTGAGGCCGAGCAGGTTCTCCGCCGCGCCGCGTGCCTTGCGGCGCACCTGCTCGTCGAGCAGGCGTCCGATCAGGAGGAAGAAGGTCAGCATGATGGCGGCATCGAAGTAGACCTGATGCGAGCCGCGCATGGTCTGGTAGAGGCTCATGGCCAGCGTCAGCACGATGCCGAGCGAGATCGGCACGTCCATGTTGAGCCGGAGCGCCTTGAGCGCCGACACCGCCGAGCCGAAGAACGGCTGCGCCGCATACACCGTCGCCGGGAGCGCGAACAGCGCGGACAGCCAGTGGAAGAGATCGGTCGTGGTCTGGTCCATGTCGGTCACGGCGCCGAACCACACGACTTCCGAAAGCAGCATGACGTTGGCGGCGGCGAAGCCGGCGACACCCAGGCGGCGCAGCAGGTCGTCGGCACGGCTCGCGTCCCGGTCGTCCAGCGATTCGACCGACTCCGCTGCGCGGTAGCCTGCACGCGCCAGCGCGTCGATGAGCGCCTGGACGCTCGTGCGGGAGGCGTCGTAGCGCGCCGTGACGCGCCGCGCCGACAGGTTCGCGCGCGCTTCCTCGACGCCCTCCGTGCACCGCAGGGCTCGCTCGATCGTCGCGATGCACGCACCGCAGTGCATGTTCTCGATGGCGAGCGAAACCGTCTGCGGGCACGCCGCGCGCCCGACCGCGCAGTCCGGCTCCGATGGTGAGCCGGAGATGGTCAGGGGCTGACCCACAGGCGCCTCCTGGTCTGGTAGAGAGGCTCCACCGCGTCGTCGCCGGCGCGAAACTCGCGCACGCTTGCGTGCCACGCGCCGGCCTCGGCATCCTGCGGGTGCGGCGCCTCGATGCTGCCGGGCGTGTCCTCGATGAGGCTCAGCGCCGTATCCGCCCGCACGGTCGCCGGGCGGCCGAGCGTCGCCTCGACGCGAAGCCCGGATATGGCGTTGCCCGCCACATCGCGTAGGGCGACGCGCACCCTCGGGGGGCTCACGGGCGCGTCCACGGTCGCCTGCCATCCGAGCTCGGCCTGCTGCCTGGCCCGCGCGATGCGCGTGTTGTAGGCGAGGCCGTCGCGGTAGGCGTTCGTGTTGTCGACGCCGCCGAACGTGGTGACGGCCTTGTAGATCATGACCGTGTCGGCCGCGATGATGACGGCGAAGAAGGCCAGCATGGAAGCAAGCACATGCCGGCCGGAGAGGCCTCCCGGTTGCTGGGCAGCGTTCATGGTTCCGGGCTCCTGAAGGATGTGTCGCGGATCACTTGATCGCCGGTCGCAAGATCGGTCACGACGAAGCTCATGGGCGTGGAGTCGCCCGTGAGGGCGGTCTTCGCGGCCGAGGCAACCGTCACGTAGACCTTGAGCGCCCGCACCACGTCGGCTTCGACCGTAATCTCGCTGTTGCCGTTCTCGTGCCCAACGATCGCCAGCGCGCTCGCCGGGAGTCCGTCGGTGCGCACCGAGAAGCGCTGTGCCCCATGCGTCTTGTTGAGGATCTTGAGCGTGTAGCCGTTGCGGATGCCGCCGTCCGACAGGCGGACGAAGAGCGGATTGCGGTCCTCGATGACGCTGATCTCGACGGCAGAGCGCATCATCCAGGCCCAGCCCATGATGCCGAGCACGAGCGCGATCAACACGGAGTAGAGCACTGTGCGCGGGCGAACGAAGCGCGCCGGTTGCCGCTCGCTGTCGCTCGCCACATGGACGTTGCGGAAGGTCTCGTAGGCGACGAGCCCCGTGGGGCGGCCGACCTTGGCCATGATGTCGTCGCAGGCGTCGATGCAGAGCGCGCACTGGATGCACTCGAGCTGGGCGCCGTCGCGGATGTCGATGCCCATGGGACAGACCGCGACGCAGGCCTTGCAGTCGATGCAGTCGCCGCGGTTGACCCACGCTTCGCCCTTCTTGTGCGGTCCGCGCGGCTCGCCGCGATAGCCGCGATAGGACACGAGCAGCGAATCCGCGTCGAACATCGCCGCCTGGATGCGCGGCCACGGGCACATGTAGATGCAGACCTGCTCGCGTGCGATGCCACCCAGGAGATAGGTCGTGGTTGTGAAGATGCCCATGAAGACATAGGCGACGGCGGGAGCCTCGCCCGTCATCAGCTCGCCCGCGAGCGTCGGCGCATCGCGGAAATAGAAGACGAACACGCCGCCCGTGGCGACGCCGATCAGGAGCCAAGTGACGTGCGTCGCCGTCTTCTTCCAGACCTTCTCGAAGGTCCAGGGTGACGTATCGAGTCGCATGCGGGCGTTGCGGTCGCCTTGCCAGAAACGCTCGACGGCGATCATGAGATCGGTCCAGACCGTCTGCGGGCACGTGTAGCCGCACCACATGCGCCCGGCGAGCGAGGTGACGAGGAACAGCCCGAGCGCCGACACGATCAGGATGCCGGTGATGAAAGTGAGCTCCTGCGGCCAAATCTCGATCGGTCCGAAGAAAAGCCGCTGATGCGCGAAGTCGAGCAGGAACGCCTGATCCGGCAAGCCCGGGCCGCGCTCCCAGCGAATCCAGGGCAAGAGGTAGTAGATGCCGAGCGTGACGGCCATCACGGCCCACTTGATGGTGCGGAACGTTCCGCGAGCGCGCTTCGGATAGATGGGCTGGCGCGTGGCATAGAGACTGCGCGCCTCCTTCGACGAGACGGCGTCCACATCGATGCGCGCGACACCGGGAGCTGCCTCCGCAGGCTCGTCGCGAATGAACTTGGATACGGGCTCCATCTGCGTCACGGCCGCCTCCTGCGGCTAGCTACTTTCCGCCGCCCAGCGCGTGCACATAGATTGCGAGCATCTTGATCGTCACCGGATCGAGCTTGCCGTCCCAGGCCGGCATGACGCCGCCGCGGCCGGTGCGGATGGTCTCCTCGACATCGGCCTTCCCGCCGCCATAGAGCCAGATGCCGTCGGTGAGGTTCGGCGCGCCCATCTCGAGCGTGCCTTTGCCTTCTGCGCCATGGCAGGCGACGCATTGCTCGGCGAACACCACCTTGCCGCGCTCGGCGGCTGCGGGGTCCCCGGCGGTTCCGGACAGCGACAGGACGAACGTGGCCGTATCCGAGATCTGCGCCGACGTCAGGATTTGATCGATGCCGAAGCGCGGCATGGCGCTCTCGCGGCTTTCGGCGTGCCCCGAACGAATGCCGTAGCGCACCGTCCGTTCGATGTTTTCGTCCGTGCCGCCCCAGAGCCAGTCGTCGTCGTTGAGGTTGGGATAGCCCTTGAAACCCTGGGCGCCGCGTCCGTGGCATGGCGCGCAGTTGTTGGCGAACTGCGTCGCGCCGCCGCGCAGGACGAACTCCATGAGATCGGCATCCTTCTCGATGTCGGCGGGCGCGCGCTCGGCGATGGCGGCCACGAACTTCGCCTGCGCCTCCTTGGCTGCGGCGACGTCCTTCGCCACCTCGCTGCGCTGGCTGTAGCCGAGCATGCCCTGGGTATAGCCGTCGATGAGCGGCCACGCGGGATAGGCCACCCAATACCCGATGGCCCAGACGATGCAGGAGTAGAGCACCGGCAGCCACCACCTGGGCAGCGGCGTGTTGAGCTCCTTCAGGTCGCCGTCCCAGACGTGACCGGTCGGTTCCGTGCCGGTGACGGCTTCGATCTCCTGA